>NZ_JCAMRN010000032.1:0-34558 GCF_059620965.1 Geobacter sp. PheSNFMC | reverse complement strand
GAACCATCAAGGTCTTCGAGGAGGGTGAAGTGGCCCGGCTGTCAGGACAGGGGGGACTCTTCAGCGACGGGGAGTCCCCCCGGCGGGGGCGCCCCAAAGCGACCGGCCGGCCTCCGGCAGCCGGCGGGCGAAGATCGGTGGCCCCGCCCGATCCGGCGCCTGCCGCGGGACCCGATCCCGGCCAGGCCGAGGCGCTCGCCTGCGATGCACCCCGGATGCTGGTGGCCGCAGGGCCGGGTACCGGCAAAACCTACACCCTGGTGGCCCGGCTGGCGGCGCTGCTGGCAATGCCTGACACGGACCCGGGCCGGGTCTGCGCCATCACCTTCACGAACCGGGCAGCCGCCGAGGTGCGGGAGCGACTGGCCGCTGCGGCGGGCGAGGCTGCCGGGCAGGTGTTTGTCGGCACCTTCCACCGCTTCTGCCTCGACTGGCTCAGACGCGAGGACCCCGACCGGGTCGTGGTGGGGGACGAAAGCCGGGAGCGGCTGTTGCGGCGCCTCTTTCCCGAGCTCGGCGTCCGGGAGCGGAACGGCCTGGCCGGGGAGATCGCCGATTTTCTGCATCGCGACAATGGTGGGGACGCACCGGAGCCGGTGCGCCTCTACCTGGACGAACTGGCCCGGCGCGGCGCCATGGACCTGGACGACGTGGTCCCGGCCCTGGTCCGCCGCCTGAGAGGCGACGAGACCTTCCGGCGACAGGTGTGCGCCGGAGTCGCCCATCTCTTCGTGGACGAATTTCAGGACCTGAACGCTCCCCAGTACGCCCTGGTGGAGATTTTGGGGGAAGAGGCCACGATCTTCGCCATCGGCGACCCAGACCAGGCCATCTACGGCTTCCGGGGTAGTGATCCCTCTTTTTTCTTCCGTTTCGCCGACCTTCCCGCCACCCGGCGGCTGGACCTCAGCCGCAACTACCGGTCGGCGGCGCCCCTCATCGAGGCCGCATCGGCCGTTATCGCCCACAACCGGCTCAGGAGCGGCATCAGTCTAACGCCTGCCACGGCGCGGGAGGGAACGATCGAGTTGTACAGGGCTCCGACGCCGGCGGCGGAGGCCGAGTTTATCGTTCGGCGCATCGAGGAGCTCATGGGGGGGATCAGCAGTTTCTCCATCGCCTCGGGGCGGGGCGGCGACCAGGACAACCGCCGGAGCTTCGGCGACATCGCCATTCTCTACCGGTTGGCGCGGCAGGCCGACGAGTTGGCCAACGCCCTGGACCGGCGGGGGATTCCGTTCCAGTTGGTGGGGGCCGTTCCCTACTTCCTCGGCCCGGTAGCGGGCGCGGCCACCCGGTTTGTCCGGGCCGCTGCGGGGAGTACGGAGTTGGCCGACTGGCTGGCCCTGGCACAGGAGCTGCCGGGGATCGGCGAGGGTGCCATCCGTCGGCTGGAAGAGGCCCTTCCCCTGACCGGCGATTTCCCGGCGCTCGTGGCCGGTGTCGAGCTGCCGCCCCCTGTTGCGCGTCGGATGGCCGAGCTGACCGCTCTCCTCGAACGCTTCCGGTCCACGGCCGGCCGGGAGGGAATCGCGCCGGCCCTGGGCGAGGCCCTGACCCTGTTCGGCACGGATCAGGGGCATGCCGACTGCCGGCGGCTCCTGGCCCTTGCCGGAAGCTTCGGCCGGGACATCGTCGCCTTTGACCGGCACCTGCGGGAGTATGCCGCCGAAACGGTCTATGACGAGCGGGCCGAGGCGGTGGCGCTCATGACGCTCCATGCCTCCAAGGGGCTGGAATTCCCCGTGGTCTTCCTGGCGGGGTGCGAGGAGGGGCTCATCCCCTGCACCCTCTGGCGGGACGTGGATGTGGAGGAGGAACGGCGGCTTTTCTATGTGGGTATGACCCGGGCAAAGGAGACGCTCGTGCTCAGCGCCTCCTCTGAACGTCCCTGGGTCGGGCCTGCCGAGCGGCCGCTTTCCCGCTTCGCAGGGGAGATTCCCGGACGGTTGATCCGACAGCCGGAGCCGGGCCGGGGCGGCCGGCGGAAGCCGAAGGGGGAACAGTTGGACCTCTTCTGATCATGCCCGGAGTATCTGTCGGCCGCGGCGGCTCAGGGAGTTGCTTCCGCCCCCAGCACCGCGGTCCGGAAGGCATCGAACCCCATCTGCTCCACCACGCGGCCCAGCCGCTGCTCGCTGCCCGAAGAGCGGTACCACTCCACGAGAGCCGCAATCACGGCGAGGACTTTGTCTTCATCCGGTCCCAGTTCCACCAGGAGGTCGCCGATGCGGGGCCGTGCCCCCGCATTGCCCCCCACGTAGATCCGCCACCCCTTGGGAGTACCGACCACTCCCACATCCTTCAGCATGGTCTCGGCGCAGTTGAGCATGCATCCCGAGATTCCCATCTTCATCTTGTTGGGCAGTTCCATGGCGTGGTAGATGGCATCGATCTTCAATCCCAGGGAGACCGAATCCTGCACCCCCCGCTTGCACCAGGTGGTGCCGGGACAGATCTTGACGCTCCGGACGCATAGGCCGATGGCTGCGCCCGGCTGCTGGTCGAGATCGGACCAGATGGCGTCCAGATCCTCCTCCTTTATGCCGAAGAGGGCGATGCGCTGGGCAGAGGTGAGCTTCAACTCCTGCACGCCGTACTTGTCGGCCACGTCGCAGAGCTTGCGCAGGGTTGCCGTATCGGTGATCCCGCCGGGGATGTGGGGGGCGATGGCGTAGGTCTCCCGGTCACGCTGGAGGATGGCCCCCTTTTCGAGGATGTCTTTTTTCATGGTCACTCCTTTTTCGAACATGCGTGGGGTATCACGGTCCGCCGGCCTGAAGCTGCGGCGTGGCCTGCTTCGGGCGGATGCGGGCGATGCAGGCCGTGGCGGCGATTACCATGATAAGCAGCGAGAAGAAGGCGAGCCGGTAGCGGATCGCCTCGGTGCCGAGGGGGAGCGCGAGGATGGCGCCGAACAGCAATGGACCCACCACCGACGAGAACTTGCCGGTGAGGTAGTAGAAGCCGAAGAAGCTCCCGGCCCGTTCCCGGGGGACCATGTTCAGCAGCAGCGGCCGGTCGCACGCCCAGACCCCACCCAGAGCGATGCCGGAAAGGGGGCCCAGGATCCAGTAGTGTTCCTTGGCCAAGGGAAGGCAGACCATGCCGAGGGCGGCGATCCAGAGGGCAAGCGTCGCCAGGAGTCCGGTTCGTGCTCCCCGGCGCCGTACGAGCCACCCCCAGAAGAGACCGCCGATGACGGCGAAGATGGTCGAGAACATGAGAAAATAGTTCACCTCCCCCTTGGCCTGGGAGAAGCCGCCCACTTTCACCAGAAAGACGGCCATGAAGGCAATCACGGTGTTCACCGCGTCCAGGTAGAGCAGGTGGCCGGCGAAGTACCAGCGCAGGTCCCGATCGCGGATGATTTCCCGGGCCGTGTCGGCAACCCGGACCGGCGAGGTTTGGCTGCGTTTCAGGTCTTTGACGAAGAAGCAGGGCAGGGCGAAGAGGAGAAAGCAGATCGCCGTGGGCAGGAATACCCGGCCATTGTCCGCCGGGGTGGTCACCAGGAGTTTGCCGATGATCAACGCCAGGAACGTTCCGATGTAGCCCAGGGCCACGCCGAATCCGGACACCGGGCCGTAGTGCCGTTCGTCGGTGGCCGAGGGGAGAAGGGCGTCATAGGCCACCAGGGAGACCTGGTAAAGGAAGTTGGCGGCCACGAAAGCGGCCAGAACGCCGGCCAGATGGCCCGGCACGGGGATGAGAAGGGTTGCGATGCAGCAAAGGGACGTGGCGACCGCCAGGATCACGTTTTTGCCGATGCGCCGGTCCGAGGCGCTCCCCACGAAGGGGCTGGCCACGGCGGCAAGCCCCATGGAGAGCGAAAGCCCCAAGGAGAGCCAGTACTCGCGGTAGCCCAGGGTCTGGACGAGAAACAGGGGGAAGTAGAGCGTCACCACGCTCATGGAGAAGATGGTGTTGGCGAAGTCGTAGAGCGCCCAGGAGAGACTGGTGCGGGTGAGCCAGGCGGGGCGGATCATCCGAGCCTCGCCACGATCTGCCGGACAACCTCCTGGTGGGGAGGCTCCATGGACTGGAACTGGACGCCGAATCCGTCCGGGAGGCTCTTGCGGGGGCGCGCCCCCCCCTGGTTCATCCAGGCGACCCGTGCCCGGCATTCGACGACCCCCGCATCTCCCAGGAGAAAGCCGAGGCGGATATCCTCATCGGCTGAGAGGTCGCAACGGCACGCGATGTAGGCGCCGCCGAGGCTGATGTCGGCAACGGTGCCGTGGAAGCCGGTTTCCCGGACTCGGAAGAAGGCGAGGGCCGAGAAGGGGTGGCGGGGCTGGCGACGTTCAATGGCCGGGAAGAGCCGCCGCCCCACCGACAGGAACTGGATCCGGTCCAGGGGCTTGCTGATGATGCCGTTGCACCCGGCATCCAGGCAGAGCTCCCGGTCGCGGGGCTTCCCCTCGCTCACCACCATGACCACCGGCGTGTCCCTGATGTCTGGATCATTCTTGATGGTGGAGCAACAGGCGGTACCGTCCAGTTCGGGCATCCGCAGGTCCAGGTAGACGATGCCCGGCCGGTCCCGCCGAACCATGTCGAGAGCCTCCCGGCCGCTCTGGGCGGTGATGATCCGCACGGGGGAATCCGCCAGAAACTCCTGCTGGAGATCCAGGAAGAATCGTTCGTCGTCAACGAGCAGCACGCGTGGTTCCTTCATCGAATATCCCCCGTGGAGCGGTCAGCGCAGCCGCAGCTCCATTTCCTCCAGTTTTTTGATCTGATCCCTGAGCTCGGCCGCCCGTTCGAACTCCAGCTTCTTTGCCGCGTCGAGCATCTCCTTGCGGAGCTTCTTCACCCGCTTCGGTATTTCGTCGGCAGGGAGATACTCCTCCCGCGCCTCGGCAGCGGCGGCAACGGTGTAGTAATCCCGCTCCTCGATGGACTCCAGGATGGTCCGCAGCCCCTTTTTCACGGTCTGGGGCGTGATGCCGTGTTCGGTGTTGAAGGCCTCCTGGAGTGCGCGCCGCCGGGCGGTTTCGTCGAGGCAGCTCTGCATGGAGCCGGTCATCGTGTCGGCGTACATGATGACCCTGCCGTTCACGTTGCGGGCGGCCCGGCCGCAGGTCTGGATGAGGGAGCGGGCGGAGCGGAGGAACCCCTCCTTGTCGGCGTCCAGGATCGCCACCAGCGACACTTCGGGAATGTCGAGCCCCTCCCGCAGGAGGTTGATGCCGACCAGGACATCGAACTCCCCCATGCGCAGATCGCGGATGATCTGCATCCGCTGGATGGTGTCGATGTCGGAATGGAGGTACCTGACCCGCACCCCCAGGTCCCGGTAGTAATCGGTCAGGTCCTCGGCCATCCTCTTGGTGAGGGTGGTTACGAGCACCCGTTCGCCCCGGGCCGTGGTTTCCCGGACCTCGTGCAGGAGATCGTCCACCTGCGCCGTGGCAGGACGGACCTCGATGAGCGGGTCCAGGAGGCCCGTGGGCCTGATCACCTGTTCCACCACCACGCCGCTGCTCTGCTGCAGTTCGTAGTCGGCCGGGGTGGCCGAGACGTAGACGGTCTGGTTGAGCCGTTCGGTGAACTCCCCGAAGGTGAGGGGCCGGTTGTCCAGGGCCGCCGGCAGGCGGAAGCCGTAGTTCACCAGGGTTTCTTTCCTGCTCCGGTCCCCCCGGTACATCCCTCCCACCTGGGAGACGGTGATGTGGGATTCATCCACGAAGAGGATGAAGTCGCGGGGGAAGTAGTCGAGCAGGGTGTAGGGGGGCTCCCCCGGCGTCCGGCCGTCGAAGTAGCGGGAATAGTTCTCGATCCCCTGGCAGAATCCCATCTCCTCCATCATCTCCAGGTCGAACATGGTTCGCTGTTCCAGCCGCTGGGCCTCCACGAGCATGTTCCGCTCCCGGAACCACTGGAGCCGCTCCCGCAGGTCGGTGCGGATCTCCTCCATGGCCCGGTCCAGGGTTTCGCGCGTCGCCACGTAATGGGAAGCCGGATAGACGGCGCACTTGGTCAGGCGCTGGATCACCACGCCCCGCAAGGGATCGATCTCGCTGATGGCGTCCACCGTGTCGCCGAAAAACTCGATCCGGTAGGCCCGCTCCCCCTCGTGGGCCGGGAATATCTCCACGATGTCCCCCCGCACCCGGAAGGTCCCCCGGTGGAAGTCCAGATCATTCCGTTCGTACTGGATGTCGACCAGCTTCCGCAGCAGTTCGTCCCGGCCGTACTCGTCCCCCTGGTGAAAGAAGATGTGCATGGCCTGGTACTCGGCCGGGGAGCCGATGCCGTAGATGCATGACACCGAGGCAACGATGATCACGTCGCGCCGGGTCAGCAGGCTCCGCGTGGCCGCGTGGCGCAGCTTGTCGATCTCGTCGTTGATGGAGGAATCCTTCTCGATGAAGGTGTCGGTGGTGGGGATGTAGGCTTCCGGCTGGTAGTAGTCGTAGTAGGAGACGAAATATTCCACGGCATTGTCCGGAAACAGTTCCCGGAATTCGCCATAGAGCTGGGCCGCCAGGGTCTTGTTGGGGGCCAGCACCAGGGCGGGGCGGTTCACGGCGGCGATGACGTTGGCCATGGTAAACGTCTTGCCGCTGCCGGTGACCCCCAGGAGCACCTGATCCCGGTCTCCCCTGACAATCCCTTCCGAGAGTTCGGCAATGGCCCGGGGCTGGTCGCCGCGGGGCTCGTAATCGCTAGCCAGTCTGAAGCGTTCCATGGAAATGGGGACACCTTGGGAAGAAAATGGAACGGCACGGGCGAGCCCGTGCCGCGTGGACGTCTATCGTGCCGCGCCGGCGGACTTGGGAGTGAGGTTGAGGTTCAGCCAGTAGGTGCCGATGAGCCGCAGGGCTTCACTGAGTTGGTTGAAGTCCACCGGCTTGCGGATGTAGCTGTTGGCGCCGAGGTTGTGGCATTCGAGGATGTCCTGCTCCTCGTTGGAGGAGGTGAAGACCACCACCGGCAGGAGCCGCGTCCGCTGGTCGGCCCTCAGCCGGCGCAGAACCTCGAGGCCGTCCACCTTGGGCAGTTTCAGGTCGAGCAGCACCAGCTTCGGCATGATGCTCAGATCCCGGCCGCTGTAGGAGCCTGTCCCGAAGAGGAAGTCCAGGGCCTCCACCCCGTCGCGCACTACCGTCACGTCGGGCGTAATGGCATGTTTGCCCAGGGCGCGGAGGGTCAGAACCTCGTCGTCGGGGTTGTCTTCCACCAGCAGGATCATTTTGCTGTTCATTCAAGCCCTCCTGCACACAGGGGTGAGCGGCACAATTGTGTTATACCATACCACAAATATGAACCATGAGGAACGGCAAATGGTCCGTCTGCGTGATCAGACCGGGCAATGGATCAAGCAAGCTCTACCAGGCACTCGTCGGCCGTTGCCAGGAACTCTTCCAGGTCGGTCCGCTGCATGTCTCCCATGTGGGCGATGCGGAAGGTCTTCCCCTTGATCGTGCCGTAGCCGTCGTCAAAGGCGTAGCCGCGCTCGCCGAGCATCTTCTTCAACCGGGCCAGATCCGTGCCCCGGGTGTTGAGGGCGCAGGTGAGGGTCACGGAGCGGTAGGGTTCATCGGCAAAGAAACCGTATCCCCGGTCGGCAACCCACTCGCGCACCATGCCCGCCAGTTGCCGGTGGCGCGCCCAGCGCTGCTCCAGTCCTTCGGCGAAGAACCGCTCCAACTGGCGGTCCATGGCATAGATGTGGGAGATGCAGGGGGTCGAGGGGGTGTTGTTTTTTACGTCATTGGCTTCGAATTCAAGGAAGTCGAAATAGTAACCGCGCCCCTCCACGGTCCTGGCCCGGGCCAAGGCCTTGTCGCTGGCGGTGAAAACGGCCAGTCCCGGTGGCAGGGCAAAGGCCTTCTGGACCCCGAAGATGCAGCAGTCGATGCCCAGTTCGTCCACGGGAACGGGGAGTGCGCTCATGGACGAGACGGTGTCGATGATGGAAACCACGTCGGGATAGTTCCGCAGGACCCGGGCAATCTCCGGCAGGGGGGACATGACGCCGGTGGAAGTCTCGTTGTGGATGAGGGTGATAGCGTCGTACCTGCCCGTGGCCAGTGCCTGATCCACGATTTCGGGGGTGATCGGCTTGCCCCACTCGACCTTGACCGCATCGGCCTCTTTGCCGCAGCGCCTGGTCACGTCGTGCCATTTGTCGGAAAAAGCGCCGTTGCAGAAGTTGACGCACCGCTTCGCCACCAGGTTCCGTACCGCCCCCTCCATGACGCCGAAGGCGCTCGATGTGGCGAGAAATACCCGTCCGTCCGTGGCCAGAACCCGCTTGAGGCCAGCGGTCACCCGTCCGTGGAGCGCTGCGTATTCGGGCATCCGGTGGCCGATCATGGGGGAGGCCATGGCCTGGAGGATATCGGGATGGACGTCGACCGGTCCGGGAATGAATAGTTTTTTTACCATGGACTCTCTCCTGCTCCCGTTGCCGCTTCCCTGGCCGTCAGGGGGCCCGGTTCGCTCGGGAACCTGCTGGTTTTTAGACTGTTGTGGGCTTCGAAGCTAGCAAAATCGACAGATAGTGTCAAGCGGACGGCATCTGCCGATAGAAAACCCTATTTTAAAAAACGATTCATGTGATCTGTCGTAGAGTGATTATTCTTAACCGTTCCCTTTCACAACCACTTTTTTGTGGTACTGTTTTTAGCATTTGACAAAACGAATCAACTGATTATATTGTCTACCCTTTCACATTTGCTAGGAGATGGCGGAACCAATAGTGAATTGGTAAAAAAGTGTTTCAACGTGGAGGAGATGTATGACATTGCGAAAAACCGCAGGTTACCTCTGGAACCCCATCAGCCTGATAGGGTTTCTCCTGGCCGTGGTGGCCACGGGACTCATCATCGCGTTCATCGCGATGGAGATGATCACAGGCATAGATCACCCCTACATCGGGCTCCTGGTCTATTTCGCCTTCCCGGGCATGCTCATCCTCGGCCTTATCCTCGTACCGATCGGCGCCTGGCGCGTCCGTAACCAGCGGCGGACCGAAGTCCCCGAAGAGGTGCCGCCCTACCCGCGGGTGGATTTCAATGATCCCCACAAGCGCCGGCTGTTCATTTTCTTCGTGCTGGCCAGCGTCATCTTCGTCCTCATCGTGTCGGTGGCGTCCATCCTCGGTTTCGAGTTCACCGAGTCGACCACCTTCTGCGGCGAGCTCTGTCACGTGGTCATGGAGCCCGAGCACAAGGCGTGGCAAGGATCCCCCCACGCCCGGGTCAAGTGCGTGGAGTGCCACGTGGGGCCGGGCGCCGAGTGGTACGTGAAGGCCAAGCTTTCGGGCCTGCGTCAGGTCTGGGCGGTTCTAACCAACAGCTACCACTACCCCATCGCCACCCCCATCGAGAATTTGCGACCGGCCCGGGACACCTGCGAACAGTGTCACTGGCCGGAGAAGTTCTACTCCGGCCGGCAGCGGGTATTTTATCACTACGCGCCCAACAAGGAAAACACCCCCCGTGAGATCAACATGCTGATCAAGATCGGCGGGACGCCCAAGTCTCCCCATGCCATGGGCATCCACTGGCATATCGGCACCGAGGTTACCTACATCGCCCGCGACAGGAAGCGACTCGACATCCCCTATGTGGCGGTCAAGCAGAAGGATGGCAGCATCGTCGAGTACATGGATACCGAAAAGCCGCTTACCCGCGAGGAGATCGCCAAGGCCGAGAAGCGGCGCATGGACTGCATCGACTGCCACAACCGGCCGACCCACATCTACCGCTCACCGGCCCGCGAGATGGACGAGCATATCGTGTCCGGCCAGATCGACGCGGGGCTTCCCTACATCAAGAAGGTGGCGGTGGAGATCCTCGAACAACCCTACAAGTCCAAGGAAGAGGCCCATGCGGCCATCGAGGCGAAGCTCCCCGAGTACTACGCCAAGAACTTCCCCGAGGTGGCCAAGACCAAGGCCGCGGCCATCAACCAGGCCGTTGAGCATGTGAAGGATATTTACGCCCGGAACTTCTTCCCCCGGATGAAGGTCACCTGGAGCACATATCCGAACCACATCGGCCACTTCTATACGCCGGGCTGCTTCCGCTGTCACGACGGCAAGCACAAGACGTCCACCGGCAAGATCATTTCCAAGGACTGCACCATGTGTCACGAGATGATCGGCCAGAAGGGCGAGAACATCCCGGAAGGAAAGGTGGTCAAGGAGTTCGTCCACCCGGCAGACATCGGCGATGCGCTTTACAAGGTCAACTGCAGCGATTGCCACATGGCGGCCGCCGAGGACTCTGCCGGCGGCGACGGCCACGGCAAGCACTGACTCGGCCTGCAGCAGCAAGCCCCCCGGAGCGCTCTCCGGGGGGCTTTTTCGTTGCGTCGGCGGGCATGGGGCTACAACTCCTCGAACTCCCCCTCCGCCTCTTCCCCGTGCGGTTCCACCGCCTCGTCGCCGTCAGCCTCGAAGTCATCGTCCATGATCCGGTCGAGAAATTGCCGGTTGGTGTCGATGATCTTCCGAATCTCCCGGCTCAATGATTCAAGATCGTCTTTCCCGTCTCCCATCCGCTACCCCCGTCTTGTGTCCACCGCCATTCGGTACAGCGTCTCATAGCGGCCTGCCGCAGTATGCCACGAAACATCTCTGTGCATGCCCCTGCGCATGATCCTGCGCCATGACTCCCGGTCCCGGTAGCAGGCCAGGGCCCGTTCGAGGGCTTCCCAGCAGGCATCGGCTGAAAAATCCTCAAAGGTGAAGCCGGTCCCCTCGCGGGGATGGCGCGTGACGTCGATGACCGTATCCCGGAGTCCCCCCGTGTGCCGGACAACCGGAACCGTGCCGTAGCGCATGGCAATGAGCTGGCTCAGGCCGCACGGTTCGAAACGCGACGGCATGAGGAACAGGTCGCTGCCCGCATAGATCTTCGGTGCCAGTGGATCATTGAATCCCAGGTTGATGGAGATGTTGGCCGCGCCTTTCCGGCGGAAGGCGTCCAGGCGTTCCAGGTAGCAGGCATTGCCGGTGCCGAGGAGCACGAGTTGAAGTTCGCTCTCGGCCAGGCGGGGCAGCAGCTCCAGCACCAGGTCGATCCCCTTCTGCTCCGCGAGCCGGCTGACCATGCCGATGAGCGGCACCGACGGCGCTGCCGGCATGCCCAATTCCCGCTGGAGTTCAAGTTTGTCCGCGGCCTTTCCGGCCAGGGCCCGGGCCGAGTAGTTGCGGAAAATGCGCTTATCGGCGGCCGGATTCCATTCGTCGGTGTCGATGCCGTTCACGATACCGAACAGGTCGTTACCGCGCCGGGCCAGCACCCCCTCCAGGCCGCACCCCTGCGCGGGGGTCATGATCTCCCGGCAATAGGTTTCGGACACGGTGGTGATGAGATCCGCCGTGAGGATGGCTCCCTTCAGGAGATTGAGCTGGCCGTAGTATTCGAGCCACTCGGTGGTGAACAGGGCGGGTGACAGGCCCGTTTCGGCGATGGCCGGGGCGGGAAACAATCCCTGGTAGGCTAGATTGTGAATGGTGAAAACCGTTGCCGTGCGGGCGAAAAACGGGTCGTCTGCCGCTTCGAGGCGCAGAATGATGGGGATCAGGGCGGTTTGCCAGTCGTGGCAGTGGATCACGTCGGGGCGAAAGTCCATCCGCTTGAGAAACTGCAGGACGCTGCGGCAGAAAAAAGCGAACCGGCGCGGGTTGTCCGGATAGTCTCCTTCGGGTGTGCCGTAGAGATAGTCGCGGGAAAAGAATTCCCGGTTCTCCACCAGATAGACCGGCACATTTCCCATGGCGGCCTGGCGCAGTAATCCCTTGTGCGTTTCGCCGTTGAGGGTGACTTCGGTGCTTTTACGCGCCTTGCGCACCCCGGGCTCCGTCTGGGCTGCGCACCGGTGGAAGGGCATGATGACCCGCACGTCGTGTCCCATCCGGCGCAAGGCCGCGGGCAGGGCTGCAGTCACCTCGGCCAGTCCGCCGGTCCGGGCAAAGGGGGCCACCTCGGATGCAACCATGAGGATTTTCATCGTCTCATGACCCCGCTTCCCTGAGGAATGTCGCGGCGTCTTCCGGAGACGTCGGATTGATGTGGAACCCGGTTCCCCACTCGAATCCGGCGATCTGGGTCAGCCTCGGCACCAACTCGATGTGCCAGTGGTAATCATATTCGATGGAGCTCCAGTAGCCGGGCTTGCCGAGGCGCGGGTGGCGCGGCGGGGCCGTGTGGAGGATGAAATTGTAGGGCGGATCGCGCAGGATGCTCCGCAGGCGGGTGAGCATATCCTTGAGCGCCACGGCCAGTTCCGTCAGTTCCGCGTCGGGCAGCAGGGCGAAATCAAAGGCGTGGCGCTTGGGATAGAGCCGCACTTCGAAGGGGAAGCAGGCCGCATAAGGGGTCATGATGACGTAGTTGGCGAACTCCCGGACGATGCGCTCGCCGCTCTTCAGTTCGAAGTCGATCAAGTCGCAGATGAGACAACGCTCCTTGGCGGAGAAGTAGTCTTTGCAGACGCGCAGTTCGGTTGCCGCCACCGGAGGGATGAGGGGGACGGCGATGAGCTGGCTGTGGGAGTGGGACAGGGTGGCGCCGGCCTTGGTGCCGTGGTTTTTGAAGAGGACCATGTAGCGGAAGCGGGTGTCGCGGCGCAGATCCAGAAACCGGGCTCGCCATGCCCTGAGGACCTCAGTGATCTCTGCCGGCGAAAGCTCGGCCATGTCTCGGTCGTGATCGGGGGTTTCGATGATTATCTCATGGGCGCCGATGCCGTTCAGGACGTCATAGGGGCCGAATCCCCGGCTGTTGAGGTCGCCCTCGATGCGCAGGGCAGGGTATTTGTTGGGGATTACCCGCACCATCCAGCCGGGGGAGTTGGCAGCGCCCGTGTCGCGCACAGCGTATATCTCCGGCGGAGTCTTCTCTTCCAGCCCGTAGCAGAAGGGGCAGCAGGCTGCATCCGTGGCTTTGTGCTCCACCATGAAGTCCCGGGGCCGGCGTCCCCGTTCGGTGGCTATGATTACCCAGTGCTGCTTCAGGGGGTCCCATCTCAGTTCGGACATTGGTCCTCCGCTAAATCATCCAGTTGTCGATTTCCAGTTCAGGCCCGGCATAGGCCAGGAGCAACGGCGCGTCGGCGGGCCAGCGGCCGAACTCCTCGCCTCCGCGGGTGAGGGTAACGGAGGCAAAGAGCTTTCCCCGGGGCTCCAATCCCAGGGGAGCCAGCGGGATCGCCACTTCGCAGATACGGTCGATGCCCCAGGTCCCCCGGGAGCCGGTCGCATGCCAGGTGCCGTCACCGCGGCGCAGGAGCGGCCCGTCCGTCGCGGCCGGGGTGATGTCGAGGCGGAATTCACCGCCCGAGACCACGTTCAGATGGAGTTCGTCGTCCACCTGCAGCAGTTCCGCCAGCCGGGCCGGGCTGTCGAGCCGGAAGTAGAGGTTCTTCCGGTCGAATCCGTAAAAGAACGACTGGAACAGGCTTTCTGCCGCGTGCATGGCGGATGACTGCTTGGAGAGATCGAACAGCCCGGCGGCGAGCCATTCAAAGTAGTCATCCACCAGGCCGTTCACCTGGGGCGTGATGAGGGCCGCAGGCTCGCGCACCAGCCCGGCGGGGGTGGTCTTCTTGATGGGCTCGAAAAGCTCCCGGGGGACGTCGAGGCCCAGCAGCCGGTAGACGTTCATGAGGTGCTTGCGGAAGAGGCGGTCGAAGCGGTCGCTGTGGACGGAGAAGTGATCGTCGCCGTACCACCAGAACCAGTCGCTTCCTTCGGCGGCGTAGAGGGAGGTGCAGACCAGGCGCGCATTGTCGTCGATGCCCGCCGTCTCGCCGCGGCCATCCCCCACTGCCAGGCGTTCGGCCACGGCGGGGCTCGAGGTGACCGCCGCCTCCCGGGCCCGCTCCAGATAATCCCATGCCTGGTTCTCTTCCGGGTGTCCCACCCAGATGCCGTAGTCGGCATTGATCCAGGAGCCGGGATGGATTCGCTCGATGACCCGCCGTTCGGGCCCCCGGTCCAGCGCTTCGGAGCAGGTGAGCAGTTCGAACCCGTCCGTGGAGGCGATGGTTCCGTACAGGTGCCGCAGGAAGCCGTAGCCGTTTTCCGGGTAATACTCCCAGGCGTTTTCGCCGTCGAGGATGACCGGCACCACGCGCGCGTCGGGGGTCTGCTCCCGTATCGCCCGGAGCCTGCCCATGAAGTCCTCCACTGCCCGCGAGGGCTCCCACGAAGAGTAGGTGAACCCGATCAGGTCCGAGAGCTGGTGGTCCCGGAAGAACATCTTCAGTTCCCGGGCGCCCTGCTGGAAGGTGTAGGGATGGTAGAGGCGTCCCTTGCCGGGGCCGAGGCCCGCCGGCAGGGTCCGGGCCAGGATCTCCTCATCGGTGGCGACCCATTTGATGCCGCAGCCGGCAATGATGGAGAGGGCCTCGTCGCTCACCGACCCTTCCGACGGCCACATGCCGGCCGGGGTAAAGCCGAATATTTCTCGAAAGCGCGCAATCCCCTGCGCCACCTGGCTGCGGGCATCCTCGGGGTGGCGGAAGCGGGCTGCGGGGAGGTTTGCCCGGGGCATGGCGGCAAGGGCGCTCTTCATGTCGCAGAGCAGGGGCAGAATGGGATGATAGTAGGGCGAGACGGCCAGCTCCGCCTTTCCCTCGTCATGTATTTTACGGTAGAGGGGGATGATCTCCCTGAGGATGTCGGCATGGCGGGCCAGGAGCGTTTCCTTGTCGCCGGGGGTGAAGTTCCTCCCCTTCCGGAGCAGTTCATCTATCTCGGGATAACGGCGTCGGGCCGCCTCGCCGGTCCAGGCCAGGAGAAACCAGACCTGGAGATCGAGGATGTCCCTGTCGCTGAACTGGCGGTGCCGGGCGCTGCCCCTGGTGCCGTCGCCGGCCCGGTAGAGAAGCTCCAGGTAGCGCTTGTGGGGCTCGATGAACCGTTGCCGGTTGGCCGAGAAAAAGTTTTCCAGAACGAAGCGGCGGTCCTCTTCATCCATGTCCGCGGGGCTCATGCGCGCCCGCAGGAGCCAGGGATCGACCGCCTCTCCCGAGGCGTAGTCCAGGAGCTGGTCCAGCAGCGACGGCACCAGGTTGAAGACCGCTTTCGCGCCGGGGGTGGCGTCCACGATGGCCGCCATGTCGTAATAGTCTTTCACCGCATGGAGATAGGTCCAGGGGAGGGCGTACTCGCCCTTCACCGGGTCCTTGTAGTAGGGCTGGTGCATGTGCCAGAGAAAGACGATGCGCAGCGGCTCCGTCATTTATGACAGCTCCTTCTTCCACTGCTCCACTTTTTTCTGGTACTCGGTCAGCAGTTTCTGGGCGGCCTTGGGGTCCCGGGCCTCGGCCACGATGTGGACGTGGGGCTGGTACTGGTCGGGGAGGACCAGGGCCCAGTCCTCGCCGAAATGGACCTTGATCCCGTCGATGAAGCTTGCCTCCTTGTCGAGGCTGTCCTCGCTCATCTTGCGCATGATCCCCCCCTTCATGTCCCAGACGCAGGGAACCCGGGTCTGGAGAAAGGCCCGGCGGGGGATTCCTGCGGCAGTTGCCGAGATGGACGCTCCGCTGCGGGCCGCCATTTCGATGGCTTTGGCAATGGCGAACATGCCGTCGAAGGCGGCCTGGAACCGGGGGAAGGCAAAGCGGCCGTCCATGGACCCGGTCAGCACGACCTCCGAGGAGAGGGCCGCCTCGATCATGGAGCGATCGGCGCTCTTGGTGCGGGTAACGGCGCAGCCCCGTTCCTGGGCCATCCGCTCGATGGCCGAGGGCGCCGAAACCGGTATGGCGAACACCCCTTTCTCGCCGGCCTTCAGGGCAAGGCCGACCATCAGCAGCAGGATGTCGGCCTCCCCGTGGACCGTCCCGGTTTCGTCGACCATGATGATCCCCTCCACGGTGGGGTCGAGCCAGAAGCCGGCGTTCGCCTCCAGGGTGGCGACGATCTTGGAGAGTTGCGAAAGGCTCTGGTCCCGATCCGACAGGGCCTTGACCCCCCGCTCTTCGTCCACGTATGCGTTGAGGCTGATCACCTCGCACCCCATTTGGGTCAGGATGCCGGGGAGAAGTTGGCTGGCCGGCGAGTGGTTGAAGTCGATGACCACTTTGAACGCTTTTTTCTGGAGCGGCGTCTTGCCGATGGCGTTCAGAAACCCTTCGCGATAGAAATCCATCACCTGCTGGGGGATCTCCGTGAGCGCCCCCGGCTCCGTGTGGTGGGCCCGCCGGAAGTTCTCCTTGAAGAAGATCCGTTCCACGTTCTTGCCCATGGAGCTGGAGAAGTCGAGGCCGTCGCCATCCAGGAAGATGATCTCGGTGGAGGCGGGGTCGTCCAGGGCCTGGCGGAACTGAATGCCGCCCACCTCCCCGAAGGAGCGGAGCTTGTAGCGCAGCACGGGCATCGGGACCATGGTCAGGTCGCGGACGTTTACCCCGGAGGAGAGAAGGCCGCCGATGAAGCTCCGCTTGAGCATCCGGCAGGAGCGGTAGGCGTCGCGGCCGGAAAG
The DNA here is from genome assembly GCF_059620965.1 of Geobacter sp. PheSNFMC. Taxonomy (NCBI): domain Bacteria; kingdom Pseudomonadati; phylum Thermodesulfobacteriota; class Desulfuromonadia; order Geobacterales; family Geobacteraceae; genus Geobacter; species Geobacter sp. PheSNFMC. The sequence goes on along the minus strand of NZ_JCAMRN010000032.1, from coordinate 18,098 downwards.
CACGAAGCTCCCCTTGGGAAGGGTCGTGCCGTAGGCGCAGCCCAGCTTGGCCACGAACTCGGGGGTGAGTTCCATATTGGTTAGCCCCTTGATGAGGGCTCCCTCGAACAGGGCTTTTTTCCACTTCTCGCCCCAGATCAGGTTGCCGGTGACGGTGGCCCCCGCCTCGATCACCTTGCGCGGCCAGATCTTCACGTCGCGCTTGATGTAGGACTCTTCGCCGATGGAGGTGTCGTCGGCCACGATGACCCCCTCCTCCATCACCACCCCGTGACCCACGCGGACGTTGCCGCAGAGGACGCTGTCGTTCAGCTTTGCCCCCCGCTTGACGTAGACATTGTCCCAGATCACGCAGCGGGAGAGCCGCACCCCCGCCTCGATGGTGCAGTTGCGCCCGATGACCGTGTCCTTGATGTGGGCGCTCTCGAATACCTGGGAGTTGTCGCCGATGACCACCGTCCCCTCAAGAGTCACGTGCTCGTCCAGGTTCACGTCGGAGCCGAGCCGCAGGTCCTTGCCCACCAGATCCTGCTTCGGCTCGTCGATCCTCACGTTCACCTTTCCCTTGAAGATGTCGTGGTGGGCCTCACGGTAGGAGTCGGTATTGCCGATATCCCGCCAGTACCCCTTGGCGGTGTAGCCGAACAGGGGCTGCTGCTTCTCCAGCAGCTTCGGAAAGAGGTCCTGGGAGAAGTCGTAGTTTTCCTCGGCCGGGATGTGGGAGAATATCTCCGGCTCCAGGACGTAGATGCCGGTGTTGATGGTGTCGGATATCACCTCGCCCCAGCCGGGTTTCTCCAGGAACTGGGAGATCCGCTTTTCCTTGTCGGTAACGACCACGCCGAACTGGAGCGGATCCTTCACCGAGGTGAGGGTGATGGTGGCCAGGGCCTTTTTTTCATCATGGAAGTCGATGACTTTCTGGAGGTTGAAGTCGGTGAGGAGGTCGCCGCTGATGACGATGAACCGCTCGTCCAGGTATTTCTCGGCGCACTTGACGGCTCCGGCGGTTCCCATGTCCTGGAGCGGGGTTACGTAGGTGATCCTGACGCCGAAATCGGTGCCGTCGCGGAAAAAGTTCTTGATGACCGCCGGCTGATGGTACAGGAGCATGACCAGGTCGGTGATCTCGTACTTTTTGAGCAACTCCACGATGTGAAGCATGATCGGGCGGTTGAGAAGGGGGATCATCGGTTTTGGAATGCTGCTCGTCAGGGGCTGGATGCGGGTACCGAACCCGCCGGCCATGATCACGGCTTTCATAGGATGCTCCTTTGCATGGGAATTGAATGGCAGAAGTGCGAGAGTTATTCCTTGCCCGGCTTCCTCTTGGCCAGGACCCGCTTGACCTCTTCCTTCAGCTCGGTCAGGTCGCTGGATTTGACCACATAGCCGTCGGCGAGCCAGGCGGAGAAATCGTCCTTGAAGAAAGAGAACGCGGTGCAGAGGACCACCGGCAGGTTGTGCCGCTCCTTGACCACCTTCTGGAGCAGGTCGAGCCCGCTCTCGTTCTTCAGCTTGATGTCCAGCACGATCAGGTCGAACTCGTGTTCCCTGATCTTGTCCACCGCTTCGGCTGTCGTGGCGGCGGTCACCACTTCATGCCCCTCTTCGGCCAGCTCCTGGGAATAGAGCAGCCGGATGCTGCTTTCGTCGTCAACCACCAACAGTCGTGCCATGGGGTTCCTCCTCCCTGTTTACGGGTAGTTTGAGCAGATAGCGAGCCCCTCCCTCGGGAGGGGTTTCAATGATGAGGATGTTGCCGTGTTTCTCCATGATAGTTTTGCAGACTTCCGGGCCAAGACCTCCTCCCAGCTCCCGGGGCGGGGCAAAGGAAGAAGATGCGTCCATCCCGCTCGCAGAGGCGGGCCGGCCCGTGTCCCGCACCTCGACCACGATCCACTCGCCTTCCAGCCTGGTTTCGATGACTATCTCGCCACCGTCGGGCATCCGGTCCATGCCGGAGGTCAGGATTGAGCGGAGGCAGAAGGAAACCTGCTTGTAATCGATGCGGGCGGCCGGCAGCTCGGCATCCAGGCGGAGCCGGCAGGCAATCCGGCGTTCCTGGAGGCGGCTGTCCAGCTCCCGGCATCCGGTGCTTACCAGCTGGTTCACGTCCCATGAATCGAGGGTGGGGTAGAGGGAATCCGAGTAGCTGAGCACCTCGTCCAGCACCTCGTCCAACTGCCGGGCCTCGCGGACGATGGATTCCAGGTACTGGCGCCGTGGATCTCCCTCGTCGGTTCCCTTGAGGAGCGTGCGGGCGAAACCGCCGATGATCATGAGGGGATTGCGGATGGAGTGGGCGATGCTCGACGTGATCTTGCCCACGAGTGCCATCCGTTCCATCCGGACTATGAGCTCCTGCTGCTCCTTGAGCTTGACGTTGGCTGCCGTCACCTTGAGCAGTTCCTCCTGGAGCCGCTCGTACAGGGAAGCCCGCTCGATGGCAAAGGCAACGGGGAAGGCAAAGGTTTCGAGGGACTGGACATCCTGGGGGGTAATCGGCTTATTGGTCACGCAGTTGTCGGAAATGATCACCCCGATCCGCCGGTTGCGCGAAACCAGCGGCGTGATGAGGAAGGTGTCGACCCCCAGGGTCTGGGTCAGGGAATAGTCGCAGCCGGGGTTGTGGAAGGCGTTCTCCACCAGGAGCGGTTTCTTCTCCCGCAGTGCACGGACCAGGATGTGATCGTGTTCAGCCAGGGGAACGGTCAGATTCTCCAGGATGTCGTGAAACTTCTGTTTCTCGCTGGTGAATTTGGTCTGGTAGAAGTTCTTCGCCATCTCCTTGAGGGTGAAGTCGTCGCGGCTGATCTCCTCCCAGATGGACCACGCCTCGCCGTAGTTCCGTGGCCCGACCCCCAGGTAGCCCCGCAGGTGCTTGCGCTCCTTGTCGGTCAGCAGCAGGAAGGCCCGATTCATGCCGAACCCCTTGCCGGCGGTGATGGCGGTCATGACCACCGACAGCACTTCATCCAGATCCACCGAGGTCTGGAGCACGAGGCTGATTTCGTGCAGGAACTTGATTTCCCGGTCCTTGCTGTCCAGGAAACCGACCATGGACTGGAGCCGGCTCCGCTGTTCCTGGAGCTCCGCCACCACAAGGGGGAGCACTGCCGCCAGGGGGTGGCCCGATTCGCGCAGTGTCTTCAGGTCGTCGGCGAACAGGGGGCAATCCACGCACTTTTCGATTACCCTGCGCTGCAGGGACGAGAAGAGGATCTCTTCGCCCTCGCCGATGTTCGGGCAATCGGTCGGCTCGATAACGCTTTTGTTCCAGCAGCACTTCCACTCCACTCGGGTATCTCCCTGACTTGATTTTATCGGGGGAAGCGGCACAATTATACCAGTCGGGTCTGTATTTTCAAGGAGAATGACCGAATGGTCACGGCAGTTTATTAATGAATCATCCCTTGGTTCTCCGTTCGTTTACCCACCACATGTCTCTTCGGCATTGCGGAGTATTTCATTAATTATTTGTTAATCTGTGAGGGATTTATGACCATACCCATCAAGATCGGGGTCAGCTCCTGCCTGCTCGGAGCGAAGGTCCGCTATGACGGAGGCCACAAGCATGACCGCTACATCACCGACACCCTGGGCAGATTCTTCGAATTCGTCCCCGTATGCCCCGAGGTGGAGTGCGGCATGCCGATCCCGCGCGAGGCCATGAGGCTGGAGGCGGATGGGGGAGTGGTTCGGCTCGTCACCACCGTGACCAGGGTGGACAAGACGGAACAGATGCTCGATTTCTGCCGCACAAAGGTGGTTGAGCTGGAGAAAGAAGACCTGTGCGGCTTCATCTTCAAGAAGAATTCCCCCAGTTCCGGCCTGTTCAAGGTAACGCTCTATCGCCGGGGGATGCCGGCCAAGGCAGGGCGGGGCCTCTTCGCTGACGCTGTCACGAAGCATTTCCCCCTGCTGCCCGTGGAAGAGGAGGGGCGGCTCCACGATATGGACCTGCGGGAAAACTTCGTTGAGCGGGTCTTCGCCTTTCGCCGGTGGAAGGATCTGCTGGGGGGAGGGAAGTCTCTGGGGCGTCTCGTGGCGTTCCATTCCGACCACAAGCTCCTGGTCATGGCCCATAGCCCGGAAATCTACCGGGAGATGGGAGCTCTCGTGGCCCACGGCAGGGAGCTGGGATGCGACGATCTGTTCGCTTGCTATCAGGAGCTTTTCATGAAGGCGCTGTCGTTCCATGCCACGGTGCGCAAGAACACCAACGTGCTCCAGCACATCGCCGGCTATTTCAAAAAACATCTGACGCGGGAGGAAAAGTCCGAACTCCAGGAGATCATCGGGGAGTACCACCGGCGCCTGGTGCCCCTCATCGTGCCGGTGACGCTGCTGAGGCACTACGTGAAAAAATACGGTCAGGAGTATCTGTTGAAGCAGGTCTACCTCAGTCCCGCTCCCCTGGAACTGATGCTGCGCAATCATGTGTAGACGGCTGCCGACTGAGGCTCTTGCAAAACTACGGCGGTGCCGCCTTCCTGGAGCTGTGCCGCCGGCGACGCCGGCGCGGTTTCTTTGTCTCGCCTCCCGTTGCGGACGGTTCCACGGGAGGCATGACGCTGTCGCGGGCGTAGCGCTCCCACCACGCGAGCACCGTCCCGTCTTCGCCGTTCACGGTGCAGCGGCAGCGGAGGTAGGCCATGGCCTCGGCAAAGCTGGCCCGGGCCAGGACCGCCTGGGGGCGCTTGCCGGGAATCCTGCGCAGCCGCTGCTGGAGGGCGAGGATCTCCCGCACGGCAAGCCCGATCCGGTGCGGCACTGCCACCAGCGGCGCCTGCTCCCCCAGAAAGGCCGCCACTGCGGCACTCACCGCGTCCAGGGGGGAAGCCCCCTGGCCCATGAAGCGTTCGGACCGTTCTTCCAGGTACCCGCCAAAGAGGAGCGCGAGGAGGAGCGGCGGCGATACCGGCTCGCCGCTGCCCACCTGTGAGTCCACCCATTCAAGGGCGCTGCCGGTCCGGGCATGGGGGAACCCGTCGGTTTCCTCGCCGAGCCACGCGTCGAAGCCGGGGAAGAGGTGCCTGAAGAGGCCGGTCTGCCGCAAGAGCTGGTAGGCCCGCTCACCTTCCCCGGACAGGAAGAGCTTGAGCATCTCCTCGTAGAGCCGGGGCGCCGTGGCCCGGGTGATTGCCGGTGCCAGATCGAGCATCGCCTGCCAGGTCTCCTCCTCCACGGTGAACCCGAGCAGGGCGGCGAACCGGACCGCCCGGAGCATCCGGACCGGGTCCTCGGTGAAGCGGACCCGCGGGTCGCCGATGGTGCGGATCATTCCCCGCTTCAGATCTTCCATTCCTCCCGCATAGTCGATGATCGAGAAGTCGGCGATGCTGTAGGCCAGGGCATTGACGGTGAAGTCCCGGCGCAGGGCATCCTCGCCCGGGGTGCCGAAGACGTTGTCCCGCAGGACCATTCCCTCGTCGCTCACCAGGTGTCGGGGCGGACGGGGGCGTTCCGCTTCGTCTCCACCGCGTTGCGCAGTCTCTTCGGTAATCGGCTCCCCTTCGCCTTCTTCGGGGGGGGACAACGCGCGAAAGGTGGCCACCTCGATGATCTCGTCGGTAAAGTGGATGTGGGCGAGCCTGAAGCGGCGCCCCACCAGCCGGCAGTTGCGGAATATGCGCTTGACCCGGTTGGGCGTGGCGTCGGTTGCCACATCGAAATCCTTGGGCTCGCGCCCCAGCAGCAGATCCCGGACGCACCCCCCCACCAGGTAGGCGATGTAGCCGTTGTCCCGGAGACGGTAGAGGACCCGGAGGGCGTTGGGGCTGACGAGGGAGCGGGAGATGGGGTGGTTGGCGCGGGGAATGATGACCGGTTCGATGCTCATGGGGGATTCATAACACAGAATTCTTTGAAAAGCAAAAATGCGCCTTTTGACCTGCGTCATGACAGAAAGGCCCCCTTTGGGCTATGATGACAGCCATGGAAACGTTCACCCCCGGTCAGCAGAAGGATCTCAAGGTCCTCATCGATTTTGTCAGGGTCTACTGCCACGCCAGCCACGATCCTGCCGCGCGGGAGCCCTTCGCGGTTCCGCCTGAGCTTGAGGGGCGTTACCGCAAAGGGGTCAGTCTCTGCCCGGCCTGCGCCGCGCTTCTTTCCCACGGCATTGCCAAACGGCGAAAATGCCCGCTGGACCCCAAACCGTCGTGCAAGCATTGCCGCATCCACTGCTACAGCACGGAATACCGGACAAAAATCCGCGAAGTGATGGCCTTTTCTGGGCGGCGGATGATCATGCGGGGCCGGCTCGATTACCTTTGGCACTATTTCTTTTGAGTGCGGCCATATTAGATAACGACAAGACGAAAGGGTGAGAACGATGATCAGAAAGATCGTGGAGATTGACCAGGAAAAGTGCAACGGCTGCGGTATCTGCGTTCCGGCCTGTGCCGAGGGCGCCATCAGGATAGAAAACGGCAAGGCGGTGCTGGCTGCCGATAATCTGTGTGACGGCCTCGGCGCCTGCCTGGGCGAGTGTCCCCTGGATGCCATCCGGATCATCGAGCGGGACGCGGACGAGTTCGACGAGGCGGCGGTGGAGGCGCACCTCGGCCAGGCAGGGCATGAATCCCGTCACGCCGGTCACCAGCCCGTTCCCCTGGCCGTTTCCGGTCACGGCGGCTGTCCCGGATCACGGGCCATGGTCATTGACCGCCCGGCAGCGGAGAGCGGCCGGGATGTCCCGCGCCAGGAAAGCCGGCTCCGCCAGTGGCCCGTCCAACTGCACCTGGTGCCGACCTCCGCGCCGTACTTCCGGAACGCGGACCTGCTCATCGCCGCCGACTGCGTTCCCTTTGCCTATGCCGACTTCCACCGGGAATTCCTGGACGGCCGCGCCGTGGTGGTGGGCTGCCCCAAGCTGGATGACAATCGCTTCTATACAGAGAAGCTTACTGAACTGATCCGCGCCAATGACCTCACGAGCATCACCGTGGTCCGTATGGAAGTGCCCTGTTGCGGGGGTATCGTCATGGCGGTCCGCCAGGCCCTGGCCGCATCGGGCAAGGATATTCCCCTGCGCGAGGTGACCGTGGGCATCAATGGTGAGTTGAAGGAGGTGTAGCGGACAAAGAGGATTGTTTTTATCTTTTTTGATTGACAAGCCCCGGTGTGGCTGGTATGAGTTTTCCTTGTCTGCAACATCATTTCAAAGAAAGGAGAAACGATACCATGTGCATGTGTACGCTTGTTACCAAGGAGGCCCCCGACTTCACCGCCGATGCGGTTATGCCCGACAACACCTTCGGCACCGTCAAGCTGTCGAGCTACCGCGGAAAATATGTGGTTCTCTTTTTCTATCCCCTTGATTTCACCTTTGTCTGCCCGTCCGAGATCCTTGCCTTCAATAAGAAGCTGGATCAGTTCAAGGCCAAGAACTGCGAGGTGATCGGGGTTTCCGTCGATTCCAAGTTCACCCACATGGCGTGGAAGAACACGCCGGTAGAGAACGGCGGTATCGGCGACATCCAGTATCCGCTGGTGGCCGACCTCAAGAAGGAGATCGCCACCCAGTACGGCGTTCTCTTCGAGGCGGCCGGGGTTGCCCTGCGCGGCCTGTTCCTCATCGACACCAAGGGAGTTGTCCGTCACGCCGTGATCAACGACCTGCCCCTCGGCCGCAGCGTTGACGAGGCCCTCCGCATGGTCGATGCGCTCCAGTTCGTGGAAACCCACGGTGACCAGGTCTGTCCGGCCAACTGGAAGGAAGGGGACGAGGCCATGAAGCCGACCGCCTCCGGCGTGGCCGAGTACCTGGCAAAGCACGCCGCGGAATAACCTCCGGTGCAATGCATCCGAATGAACGGCACGGTCCCGCACCGTGCCGTTCGTTTTTGGGGAGGCCCATGACATGAACGACCTGGACCGGACCGATAACCGTCTCCTCTTCGGTGCCGACGACACCGAAGGGATCGTGGCCGCGGAACTGGCCGGGCGGTTCGTCCGCCTCTTCATCCGGACTCCCCGCGGGGTAGTGGTGAGGGACGATCCCTTCCATCCGTTCATTCTCCTGACGGACCCATCGCTCTTGGATGGATTCCGGGAGGAGGTGACCGTTCACCCGCTTTCCGGACCGGGTGAGCTCCGGTTCATGGCCCTGTTCCGCGAGTGGCACGGCTGCGCCGCGGCCCGTGATTTTCTGGCCCGCCATACCGGCCAGAATCCGTCGGCGCCCGGAGCCCCCTACCTCTACCTGCCGGACCCGGTTCACCAGCACTTTCTGCTCACGGGCAAGACCTTTTTCAAGGGGTTCGAGTTCGGGCACCTGCGGCGGCTCGCCCTGGACATCGAAACCTCCTGCGGCGAGGGGTTCGAATTTTCCAATCCTGACCGGGAAGGGGACCGGATACTCTCCATTGCTCTCATGGAGGAGGGCGGGTTCGAAGCGTTCCTGTCGGCGGCGGAGATGGACGAGCGGGAGATGCTCGAACGGCTGGGCGGGATCATCCGGGAACGCGATCCGGATGTGATCGAGGGCCACAATATCTTCCGCTTCGACCTGGAGTACATCCGGGCACGGGCCGCCCGCCACGGGGTAAAGCTCGCCTGGGGGCGGGACGGGAGCATTCCCCGGGTTCACCCCTCGCGCTTCTCCGTGGCTGAACGGCTCATCGACTACCCGCGCTGGGACGTCTACGGCCGGACGGTCATCGATACCTATTTTCTCGTCCAGATCCACGACGTGTCGAGCAGGGACCTGGAAAGCTACGGCCTCAAGCAGGCGGCCATCCACTTCGGTCTGGCCGCGCCCGACCGGGTCTACCTGGACCGGCAGGCCATGGACGAGGCATTCCGCACCGACCCGGAACGCATGAAGCGCTACAACCTGGACGACACCCGTGAAACCCTTGCCCTGTCCCGGCTCCTCTCCTACCCCTGGTTCCTCCAGGCGTGCATTTTTCCCTACACCTACCAGACATCCGTGATTCGGGGAAACGCAACCAAGATCAACGCCCTCTTCCTGCGCGAGTACCTGCACCGGCGCGAGGCGGTGCCGCTGCCGGCTGGCGGCGACGGTGCAGGCCTTGAAGGGGGGTATGTGGAGCTCCGTGAGACCGGTATTCTCGGTCCCATTGTCCACTGCGACGTAGCCTCCCTCTATCCGTCGCTCATGCTTGCCCGGCAGATCGCTCCGGTCCGGGAACATCTCGGCCTGTTCCTCCCCCTTCTGGAGGAACTGCGCCGGTTCCGGCTGACAGCCAAGGCGCGCGCCCGGGAAGAGTCAGATCCCCATCGGCGCGACTACTACGCGGCGCTCCAGCAAACCTTCAAGGTTCTCATCAACTCCTTTTACGGCTACCTGGGCGCGCCCCTTCACCACTTTGCCGATCTGGCTGCCGCCGCCGAGGTGACCCGGGCGGGCCGGCAACTCATCGGGGCCATGCTTGACTGGCTGCGGGACAGGGGCGCCCGCCCGGTGGAGGTGGACACGGACGGCGTCTACTTTATTCCGCCCCCCGGCGTAAGCGGCGAAGAGGCCGAGGCCGCCCTTGTCCGCGCCCTTTCCGCTACGCTCCCGGCCGGCATCGAGGTCGAGCTGGCCGGCCGCTACCGGGCCATGTTTTCCTACAAGGCCAAAAACTACGCCCTGCTCGGCCATGACGGCCGGATCACCGTGAGGGGGAGCGCCCTTCGCTCGCGGGGGATCGAGCGCTACCTGCGCGAGTTCATGGGGGAGATGATCCGCCTTCTGCTGACGGACGAGGCCCAGAAGGTTCCGGGCCTGTACGAGGAGTACGTCCGTCGTATCCGCGAGCATCGGTTTCCCGTAGAATGGCTCGCCCGCACCGAGACCCTCGGCGAGTCGCCGGCCACGTACCAGCAGAAGGTCCGCGCCGGGAAACGCAATCCCTCCGCGGCCTTCGAGATAGCGCTCCGCGCCGACCGGCCGTATCGGGCAGGCGATCAGATCAGCTATTACGTCACGGGGCGGGGCAAGGGGGTGACCGTCTATGGGCAGAGCGCACCGGTCTTCCGGCACGACCCGGCCCGACCCGACGAGAACGTGGACTATTACGTCGACAAGCTGGCCCAGCTCATGAAGAAATTTGCCCCCTTTCTCCCCCGGGAACGGACCCTGTTCGACTGACGGTTTCCCCGCCATTCGCGGCCTGTTGCCGCTTGCCACCTCGGCCCAAGTGTGTTACAAGGGACAGCAGGTTCCAACCATGCAGCAAAAGGAGAAAACATGCGCGCTTTCGCACTGTTGCTCGCCCTTGCCCTGGTGTTGTCCGTTGCCGCCCCGGTTCTGGCCCAGGACGGACCCAAGCCCGAGTTCGTTGTGGAGAAAATGGCCTACAAATTCGTCCGGGGCGTCACCAACGTGGCCACGGCCATTGTGGAGCTTCCCAAACAGTCATATCTGAGTGTGAGGGATCGCGGCGCCGTTGGCTACGTGGTCGGTCCGCTCAAGGGGGTCGGCATGACCGTCTACCGGGGATTCATGGGGGCGGCGGAGGCCATTTTCTTCCCGGTTCCCCAGCCTGGCTACTATGATCCGATGGTCGAGCCCGAGTATGTCTGGATGGGGTGGGATGAGGCGAGGGACGACAGGCTCCGGTCGGCGGCGGGCAACCCGGACGTCTCCGGCGGGGAGGGCAAATGAGGGCAGTTATTGCCTCCGTGGCACTGGTTGCAGTGTTGATTGCCGGGCAATGGGCGCCTGTATGTGCCGGCGGGGTGCGCTCCGTGGACAACGCCTCGGCTCAGGAGGTGGTCGACGGCATGGCCGGTAAATTCGGCCGCGGAGTTGCCAATGTTGCCACGGGGTGGGCTGAGTTTCCCAAGCAGATTTACGTCACCTGGTCCGAAGACGGAGCCGGCAGGGGGCTGCTGATCGGTCCCCTCAAGGGGGTCGGGATGACCCTGGTGCGGACTCTGGCCGGGGTCGGCGAAGTGGCGACCTTCTTTCTTGCCTGGCCCGGCTTCTATGACGCGTACCTTGATCCTCCCTACGTATGGCAGAAGGAGTAGGGCGGATTTTCCTCGTCCGACTTCGGGACACGAAAAAAGCCGCACCCCGTGGGGATGCGGCTTTTTTCGTGAATCGGGAAGAGGAGATTACTTCTTCTCGGCAGCCGGAGCAGCGGCTTCTTCCTTCTTCTCTTCTTTTTTCGCCTTCTTGGCTTTCTTGGCCTTCTTGACCGGCTTCTTCTCTTCTTTCTTCATTTCGGCGGCCGGAGCGGCGGGAGCAGCCGGAGCAGCTTCTTTCTTCGCTTCGGTGGCGAAGACGGTACCGGCGAAGGCAACGGCAACAAGAGCGGCTACGAGGGTGGACAGAACTTTTTTCATTACGAGTACCTCCAAAAAATTGGGTGATGTATCTATTCCATAGAGCATGGAGCGTGCCATTTGGTGTTGGTTTGTAAAATATCCTTATACGTCAGTGTGTTAGCTGGAAGAGGGCCGGTGCCGGTCCGTGTTTTTCGTGCCGGGGCGACCGCAAATGCTCATGACGATACCGCAAATGAGGCGGTTGGGGCCTGGGGCATTTCGCTTGTCACGACATCTGGTTGTGTACTACAGTAATTCCTTTACAAATCGGCGGACTTATCCGCAATTCCGGAGATAATCAGAGTGTCCGACAACAGGTTACTTGCCGTCGAGAAGCCGGCACGCTACATGGGGGGAGAGGTGGGCACACGCTGTGCCGCAACGCCGGAACTCCGCTTCGTTCTTGCCTTTCCCGACGTTTACGAGGTCGGCATGAGCCACCTGGGGCTTCAGATCCTCTATGGCGTGCTCAATGGCCTCGACGGTGTTGCCGCCGAGCGGGCCTATGCCCCCTGGCCAGACCGGGAGGCCCAACTGCGGGCAGAAGGGGGTTCGCTGGCCACCCTGGAGAGCGGCACCTCCCTGGATCGTGCCGATATCGTCGGGTTCACTCTTCAGTACGAGCTCTCGTACACCAATATCCTCAACATGCTTGACCTGGCCGGCATCCCCCTGCTTGCGTCAGAGCGGGACGAGCGCCATCCGCTCATTATCGGCGGCGGACCGTGCGCCTGCAACCCGGAGCCGCTGGCGGACTTTTTCGACGCCTTTCTCCTGGGTGACGGAGAAGAGGCGGTCATCGAAATAGCGGAGGCATTCCGGGCATGGAAGCGTACCGGCGGAGCACGGGCAGCGCTGCTGGAGCGGTTGGCGGGCATCGCCGGCGTGTATGTCCCCTCCTTTTTCGCCGTGGGGTATGGGGACGGCGGCAGGATCGCCGCCGTGGAACCGCTGCGCCCCGGCTATGGCTCCGTGAAGCGCCGCTTTCTGGCTGACCTGGAGTCGGCCGCCTATCCCACTGCCCCGGTGGTCCCCTTTCTGAAGACGATTCACGATCGAGTGAGCGTCGAGATCGGCCGGGGATGCACCCGCGGGTGCCGGTTCTGTCAGGCCGGCTACCTGTACCGGCCGGTGAGGGAACGTTCCCCGGAGAAGATTCTGTCGCTGGTGGAGGAGACCCTTCGTACCACCGGTTACGACGAGATATCGCTGTTGTCCCTCTCCACCGGCGACTACGGCTGCCTCACGCCGCTGCTGACCGAGCTCATGGCCCGCTACGCCTCGGAGCGGATCGCCGTGTCGCTCCCGTCGATGCGGGTGGGAAGCCTCAACGATGAGCTGGTGGAGGCCATCCGCACCGTTCGCAAGACCGGTTTCACCCTGGCGCCCGAAGCGGGGAGCGAGCGGCTGCGCCAGGTCATCAACAAGGGAATCTCCGAGGAGGATCTGCTGCGCAATGCCTTTGAGGCCTACTCCCACGGGTGGCGCCTGATCAAGCTCTACTTCATGATCGGCCTGCCGGGCGAGACGGAGGAAGATCTGCACGGCATCGTGGAGCTGGCCCGCAAGGTGAAGATGGAGGGGCGGCGGACCGGCAACGGGGGCGAGGTGAACGTGTCGGTCTCAACCTTCGTTCCCAAGGCACACACCCCCTTTCAGTGGGAGCCCCAGATCACGGTCGGCGAGATCCTGGAAAAGCAGGGCCTTCTGCGCCGTGAGCTCAGGGCGCGCAAGCTGGTCTTCAAGTGGCACGATGCGCCTCTTTCCTTCATGGAAGGGGTCTTCGCCCGGGGCGACCGGCGGCTCGGGGCCGTGCTCCGCAGGGCGTGGGAGCTGGGCTGCCGCTTCGACGGCTGGGGCGACCGGTTCGACGAGGCCGCGTGGCTGACTGCCTTCGAGGAAATCGGTATCGATCCGGAGTTCTATCATCGCCGCCGGGACCCGGATGAGGTTCTGCCCTGGGATCACCTGGATTTCGGCGTTACCAGGGCGTTTCTTCTCCGCGAATTGGAGCTGTCGCGGCAGGGGGCGGCCACGGAGGACTGCCGTACCGGCCGCTGCACCGGCTGTGGTGTCTGTGATTTCGACGGGGTGCGGATGCGCACCACCGATGGCGGCTGGCAGGGCACGACCACCCGGCGGGAGAAGGATGAGGCGGAAGATGTCGAAGGGAAGGTGACGCTGCGGCTCCGTTACACCAAGACCGGGCCCATGCGGTTTCTGAGTCACCTGGAGATGATCGGTCTCTTTACCCGGGCGGTGGGACGGTCGCGAATCCCGATCCGCTTCTCCCGCGGGTTCCATCCCCACCCCAAATTCTCGTTTGCCACTGCCCTTTCGGTCGGTGTAGAATCGTGGGCCGAATATCTCGACATGGAGCTTTCCCCCGACGCCGACCCGACGGACATCGGCACGCGCCTCAACGGGGCCCTCCCCGAGGGGGTACGGATCATCGAGGCATCCGTGATCCCTCCGGGCAGTCCTTCCCTCTCTGTTATAATGGACAAGGTGCGCTACCGGGTTACGCTTCCTCCGGGGGCGGTCGCCGGGCTGCCTGAACTGGCTGCGGCGTTCCTGGCCCGGGAGAGTGCGCCGATGCGCCGCGAAAAGAAGGGGCGGGTCCAGGAGTACGACCTGCGCCGGGAACTGGCCGAACTCACCGTGGAGGGGGACACCCTGGAGATGGTGACTGGGCGGGGCAAGCCGCTGGAGTTCGTTTCGGCCATCACCGGGCTTGCGCCGGAGGCCCTGGCTGAGGCCAGGATCGAGAAGCTCCAGGTGCTTTTCAAGGAATCGTGATTCAATTCTCCATACAGGATACCCATCAATGGCCAATGAACTGGTGATCAACACCTCGTCCCACGAAACCCGCATCGCTCTCATCGAGAACGGCACCATTGCCGAGCTCTACATCGAGCGGAGCCGCGAAAAGGGGATCGTCGGCAACATTTACAAGGGAAGGGTCGTGCGCGTCCTGCCCGGCATGCAGGCGGCCTTCGTCGACATCGGCCTGGAGAAGGCGGCCTTTCTCTACGTGGCCGACGTCTTCGACGCCATGGAAGAGTTCGAGACCTTCATGGAGGTGAACGGCGAGGAGAGCGACAGCGAACGGCAGGTCCTCCACCCCCTCCACCCCATTGAGGAGCTCCTCCAGGAAGGGCAGGAGATTCTGGTGCAGGTGTCCAAGGAGCCCATCGGCACCAAGGGGGCACGCATCACCTCGCATGTGTCGCTGCCGGGCCGCCACCTGGTCTACATGCCGACGGTGGACCACGTGGGAGTGTCCCGGCGGATCGAGGACGAGTCGGAGCGCGAGCGGCTCAAGGAGATCGTGGGCCGGGCAAAGCCGGCCGGGGGAGGATTCATCGTCCGGACCGCCGCCGAAGGGAAGACCGAGGACGATCTGGTTGCGGACATGAACTACCTGACGAAGCTCTGGGAAGAGGTCGTCAGGCGCAACGAGAAGGCCCACGCCCCCTGCCCCATCCACGCCGATCTGGATGTGACCCAGAAGGTCATCCGTGACATCCTTACCGAAAGCGTTTCCCGCATCGTGGTCGATTCCCGGCACGAGCACGACAAGATCGTCCAGTTCATCTCCACGTTCATGCCCAAAATGAAGTACTCCATGGAGCTCTACGACGACGAGGAGCCCATCTTCGACCACTTCGGGCTGGAGGTGGAGATCAGCCGGGCACTGGGGCGCAAGGTGTGGCTCAAGAGCGGCGGGTACATCATCATCGAGCAGACCGAGGCCCTCACCGCCATTGATGTCAACACCGGCCGGTTCGTGGGCAAGCACAACCTGGAGGACACCATCCTCAAGACCAACCTGGAGGCGGTGAAGGAGATCGCCTACCAGCTCAGGCTGCGCAATATCGGCGGGATCATCATCATCGACTTCATTGACATGGAGAAAGAGGTCAACCGCGAGAAGGTCTTCACGGCGCTTGAGGAGGCCATGAAGACCGACAAGTCCAAGACCAACATCCTGAAGATCTCGGATCTGGGCCTGGTGGAGATGACCCGCAAGCGGGTGCGGGAGTCCATCGGCCGGATGATGTGCGAGCCCTGCCCCTACTGCGAGGGGAGAGGGTATGTGAAGTCCAAGACCACGATCTGCCACGAGATATTCCGCGAGTTGCGCCGGGAGATGCTCGATATTCGCGGCAGCAAGGCAATGCTCACCGTGCATCCCCAGGTGGCCGATCTCCTCTACGACGAGGAGCGGCGGGGGTTGGAGGAGCTGGAGAAGAAGTTCAAAAAGCGGATTACAGTCCGGGCCAAGCCCGGTTTTCATCAGGAGCAGTTCGAGATCGCCATCAGCTGACGGCAGGTTCAAGGGGGACGCGCATGGTATTCGTTGCCAAGGTTTCCGAAATCCCCGATTTCGGGAAGAAAGTTGTCACCGTCAATGGACAGGATATCCTCCTCGTGAAGGCCAAGGGCCAGGTCTATGCCTGCGAGACCGAGTGCCCCCACCAGGGCGCTCCCCTTTCCGGGGCGCTGGTGAAAGATGCGGAGCACCTCTCCTGCCAGCGCCACGGGTATCGCTTCAATCTGAAAACCGGCGCCTGCAGGGAGTTCCCCGAGTATTCCCTCAAGATTTATCCGTCCCAGGTCGTGGGCGAGGATGTCATGGTGGAAATCTGACCGTGGCGGGAAATCGGGCGAGGAAAAAAGTCCTTGACTCATTGATGGAATTTGGATATTTTTCTATGCTCTTTCAAAAATTGTATAAAGGTGGTGAAGGTACATGTACGCGGTAATCAGAACCGGAGGGAAGCAATACAAAGTTTCCGAAGGCGACTTTCTGAAAGTCGAAAAGCTTGAGGGAGCGGTGGGTGACACCGTCGAGCTCAAGGACGTCCTCATGGTTGGCGGCGAAACGGTAGCGATCGGAACACCGTTAGTGCCCAGCGCCTCTGTCGTCGGCAGGATCGTCGATCAGGGCAAGGACAAGAAGATCCTGGTCTTCAAGTCGAAGCGGCGCAAAAATTTCCGTAAAATGTACGGGCATCGTCAGCCCCGAACCGTTCTCAAAATCGAGAAGATCAACGCGTAGCAGCGTGACGCGTGACGAAGCGGTCCGACCACCTGTCGGGCTGTGCCCGTCACCCGGTCCACGCGGGAGGTCAGAGCACCATGGCACACAAGAAAGGCGTCGGCTCCACACGGAACGGACGCGATTCGGAATCAAAACGACTCGGCTGCAAGAAGTTCGGCGGCGAAACCGTCAAGGCGGGCAATATCATCTACCGTCAGCGCGGCACCCAGATCCATCCCGGCACCAATGTCGGTTGCGGCAAGGACTACACTCTCTTCGCACTGATCGACGGCGTGGTGAAGTTCGAGCGGCTGGGGCGCGACCGGAAGAAGGTTTCCGTCTATCCCGCCAACTGATTCAGGCTGGAGAAAAAACCGGCAATAAAAGCCCGGGGCTTGCGCTCCGGGCTTTTTGTTTATACCTGCCCCCCCCCTTGCTACATCCCTGCCACGCATTCCCGTTGAGCCCCTTGCAACAAGTGCAATTCCATCCCTCAGGGGCAGGCATCGGTTTCAGCGCTCGCCACGTAATTCCAAAAAAAACCCGGGAAGGGGATCCCCGGGCGTATTGCATTGCAGGCACACTGTTCACATCAGGTTAGGGAAACAGCACGGTATGTTCTCGTCCTGCGCGCCAGGAGAGGTAGGCCTTGGCGGCGAAGGGCTTCTTCGTCGGCTAACCCCGGAACTTGTGGGGGCAGGACGACGTTTGCGTCGGAGGTGGTGTAGATGGTAGGGTTGCCGTCACTCCGGACGATCTTGATCTTGTTTTGTTGTAGGTCACGCCGGTGATGGTGAGCGGGATGATGGCGTAGCCGGCGGAGGCTGTTACGGGGGATGCCGGCGGTGGCCACTGCGATCCGCGGCCGGAGCGGTGACCTTGACCTTGATCTGGCCGATTTTCTCTCCATTGGTGCTGAGGTTCTTCGCCCGCAACGTCCGGGTGCAGGTGCCGAGGCGCTGAAGGCGCACGTTACGGACTGCCCGGAAAGTGTACCATTGGAATCTCTGAAGGTCCACCGTGAGTTGTCTCGCCTGTCAGAGCATGCTCACCCCCCGCCCCATGCATCTGGCGGTGGAGGATTGCCCCAGCGCTTTTTGGCTTGCCTGCCACATCGAGTAATAGCCGCACATCACCCGGGGAGCCACTGCCCCGTTTCTTTCCCCCGGCAGTGGGTGCTGCCGATTTTTTTTGCCCGACATCTGACGAATTCTGCTATAGTCTCTGTTTCATTTCACGCATTTCACGGGAAGCCATGCAGTTTATCGATGAGGTAAAAATACACGTTCAGTCGGGCCATGGCGGCGCCGGCTGCGTCTCCTTCCGCCGGGAAAAGTTCATTCCCTTCGGCGGCCCCAACGGCGGCGACGGCGGTCGGGGCGGCGACGTCATCTTCCGGGTCGACCCGAACCTGTCCACCCTGCTGGATCTGCGCTACCGGCCTCACCTGAAGGCCGGCTCGGGCAAAAACGGCATGGGCAAGGACCGCCATGGCGCTGGCGGTGAGGACCTGGTCATTCCTGTTCCGCCGGGTACCATCATCAAGGATGCGGAGACCGGCGAGATCCTGGCCGACCTGGTGGCGGCCGGCGAGGAAATCGTCCTGCTCAAGGGGGGCCGGGGCGGCCAGGGGAACGCACGGTTCGCCACGTCCACCAACCGGGCGCCGAAGTTTGCCCAGCCGGGCGAGCCCGAGGAAGAGCGCTGGCTGCGGCTGGAGCTGAAACTCCTGGCCGATGTGGGACTCCTGGGGTTCCCC
>NZ_JCAMRN010000031.1:0-66644 GCF_059620965.1 Geobacter sp. PheSNFMC | reverse complement strand
TGTCATCGGCCTGCCGCTCGGCAACGGCCCCCTTTCGGGAATGGACAGCCTCCTCTCCACCGTGCAGATGCCCCCGGGCGTGCCGGTGGCCACGGTGGCCATCGACGGGAGCCGCAATGCGGCCATGCTGGCGGCCAGAATCCTGGCCCTCAAATACCCGGAGATCGACAAAGCCCTGGAGGAGGCGGCCCGGAAGGAGCGCGAACGCTACGACCTGACCGCCGACGAGGCCCTGGCAAAACTCGCCTTGTGCGTCAAGTAACGGAGATGAGAGCTCGCGGCGCCCCTTCCCCCGGGCGGGGCGCCGCGCCATGGAGGCACCATGAAGGATATCGAACGCTTCATCACGGGGTTCCGCCGGTTCAGGGAGGATTACTTCGGTTCCGAATACTCGCCCTTTGAGCACCTGAAGCAGGGGCAGACCCCCAAGACCATGATCATCGCCTGTTCCGACTCCCGGGTCGACCCGGCCATCCTCACCAACTGCGCGCCGGGCGATATCTTCAGCGTCCGCAACGTGGCAAACATGGTCCCTCCGTTCGAGGAAAACGGCGGGCATCACGGGGTGAGCGCAGCTCTGGAGTTCGCGGTCTGCCACCTGGGAGTCGAGCACATCATCGTCCTGGGACATTCCCAGTGCGGCGGCATCAATGCCCTCATGAAAGGGTCCTGCGGCTGCAAGGGAGGCGGATTCATCTCCCGCTGGATGTCCATCGCCATCCCGGCCCGGGAGCGGGTGCTGGCTGAACTGCCGGACAAGGGACCGGAGCTGCAGCAGCGGGCCGCCGAGCAGGCCGCCATTATCCTTTCCCTGGAAAATCTCCTCTCCTTTCCCTGGATCGATGAGCGGGTGTCCCGCGGCGAACTGACCCTCCACGGCTGGTATTTCGACCTGGCCGCGGGCGAACTGCTCGATTATGCGCCGGAGCAGGGCCGGTTCGAGGTGCTCAGGTAGGAGCGGCAGCACATGGGCCCTGGCCGGTAAAGGGCGCGTACCCCCAACCGGTCACTCCCGCCGATCCGGGGAGTCCGAATGAACAACCCGGTCACGGCCCGATCTCTTGGCCCGGTACAGGGCGTCATCGGCCGCTGCCAGCAAATCGTCCAGGCAGGTGGTGCCGTCGCACGAGGCAACACCGATGCTCACGGTTACGGACACCGGTTTAACCCTGGAGGTGAACGTTGTCGAGGATATGGCCGCCCGAAGCCGTTCATAGAGATGCCCGCACTCATCTCCCGTACCGGGAGCTACCACGAGGAACTCTTCTCCTCCCAGGCGGCCCAGCAGATCATAATCCCTGAGCAGCCTCCCCAGCACCTCGACGCAGCCGCACAGCACCTCGTCCCCGGCCTGATGGCCGTAACGGTCGTTTACCCGCTTGAAGTGATCGATGTCCAGGATGCCGATGCTCAGGCTTCCCCCATCCCGCCTGATCCGGGACAGTTCCTTCTCCAGGTGGCCGAGAATCGCGCGCCGGTTCAGGACGCCGGTCAACGGGTCGTGGGTGGCCTGGTGATTCAGTGCACTCTGGGTCTCGAGCAGTATCGAATGCAGCTCAACGGTGCGGCGGCCCACCTGGATCCGGGCACGCAGCTCTCCGAGGCTGAACGGTTTGCCCACATAATCGTCGGCGCCGGCATCAAGGCCGCGGATTATGTCGTCAGTGCCATTTTTGGCCGTGAGCAGCAGAATGTAGGGCAGATGTTCCGCTGACCGGGCACGGACCAGCCGGATCACCTCAACCCCGTCCATGACGGGCATGACCCAATCCAAGACCGCCAGCCTGGGGGCATCGCTCCGTTGCAGCTCTTCCCAGGCCTGCGCCCCATCGATAGCCTCCACCACGTCGTAACCCCACCGTTTCATCAGTCCGGTAAGCATGGTGCGTGAGGTTACATCATCATCGGCGATGAGAATCCGCATAGGCATCACTCCTTGGCGCAGCCCTGCTCCATGGCCTTGCGCAAACGACCGAATTCATCTTCCAGCACGCTCATGCAGCGGGCGGCACCACCCGCGTCTCCGGCAACAGCCGCATGTTCCATGGCGGCGGCCGCCGTCCGCAGCCGCTCCCCGCCGACACTGGCGGCCCCACCCTTGATGGTATGGGCCCAATGGGCCACGGTTGCCGGTTCTTCGGCAGCAACGCCCGCCCTGAGCCGTCCTACCAGACCGGGCATATCTGCCAGGAATGCCGCAACGACCTCTGCCACCAGCGACTCGTCTCCCATGAGCCGCTCCTGCAAACCCAGCCGGTCAAACACGGGAATCCCATCCGGCACACCCGGCACCGGGTCCGCGCGTTCCCCGTCGCTGCCGCCTGAAACCCGGCAGCGGCCAGTGAGCCACCTGACCAGCATCTCGGCCAGGGCGCGGGGAAAGATCGGTTTGGCCAGATAGTCGTTCATGCCCGCGTCCAGACACTTGTGCCGGTCCCCCTTCATGGCATGGGCCGTGAGCGCGATGACGGGAATCTCGTGGTTGAGGACCGGGGAACGGACGTCGCGAATGCGCCGGGTTGCCTCGAAACCGTCCATCACCGGCATCTGGACATCCATCAGGACCAGGTCGTAGGGAGTCGCCGCCAGCGCGTCCAATGCCTCTGCGCCGTTGGTCACGGCCTCGCCCCGCAGGCCGAGCCGTTTCAGGATCCCGAGGGCCACCTGCCGGTTGGTGGCGTTGTCTTCCACCAGCAGGATACGGATGTTGTCGCGCGCCAGAGCCCGAAGCAGTTGCAGCGGGTCGTCTCCGTCGCCCGGACGGGCACTGTTCTCCGGAGAGTACTTCCGGTCCGGGAGGTGCTGTGTGCCGAAGGAGGCCGTGAACCAGAATTCTGACCCCGCGCCGGGCCGGCTGGTGACCCCGATCTCTCCGCCCATCATCTGCACCAGCCGCCTGCAGATGGCCAGGCCGAGGCCGGTGCCGCCATAGTTGCGCGTGATCGAGGCATCCGCCTGGGTAAACTTCTCAAACAGAAGCTCCGTTTTCTCCGGCGGGATGCCGATGCCGGTATCGCAGACGGCAAAGCGGAGCATGGTCGAATCGTCCGTTTCCGCCAGGGGGCTGACCTGCACGGAGATTTCCCCCTGGTGGGTGAATTTGAGGGCATTCCCCGCCAGATTGACCAGCACCTGCCTCAGCCGGACCGGATCGCCCCTCAGGAATCGGGGCACCTCGGACGGGAGCGAGCAGGTGAACGTCAACCCCTTTTCATTCGCCTTGAACGCCATCTGCTCTGCCAAATCATCCAGCAGGATGCGCAGGTCAAAGTCCACGGTTTCCATCTCCAGCCTGCCGGCCTCGACCTTGGAGAAATCGAGAATGTCGTCGATGATCTGCAGCAGTGATTCGGCGCTGGTCCGGACGGTTTCGGCATACCGCCGCTGCTCGTCCGCGAGCCCCGTTTCCAGCAGCAGCCCGATCATGCCGATCACGCCGTTCATGGGAGTGCGGATCTCATGGCTCATGTTGGCGAGGAAGTCCGACTTTGCCCTGTTGGCGGATTCGGCCTGCTCCTTGGCGAGAACGAGCTCTTCCTCTGTCCGTTTGCGCTCGGTAACGTCGTGGACGATGGAGTGCAGATACCTTTTCCCCTTTACCTCGATCCTGCTGCAGAACACCTCCACGTCCCGGATGGAATCGTCAGCCCGGCGGTGACGGAAAAAGAAGTGGATCCGCTCCATTGTTTCGGCATGTTCCAGCTCTTTCGCCAGTTCTGCGGGTGAAAGGATGTTGATATCCCGGATATTCATGGCCTTGAGCCGCTCGCGGGACCAGCCGTAGAAGCGCGCCGCCGCGTTATTGGCGTCAACGATGGCACCGGTGGCGGGATCGATGATCAGCTTCACGGCCGCATGATGCTCGAACAGAGTCCTGAAGAGCACCTCGCTTTCGCGCAGGGCCTCCTCGGCCCGCCTGCGCTCGGTGATGTCCCGCACCGACACGACCCGCACGGACTTGCCCCCGTACTGCATATTATAGCCCTCGATCTCCACATCGAAGACTGTCCCGTCCTTTTTCACCCCCCGCACCTGGTAGGGCTCGGAATATGCCCTGCCAATCTTATCGAGCAGGGAGCCGATATCGTCCGGATGGAACAGCAGGGAGATCACGTTTACGCCCTGCAGCTCCTCCCGGGAATAGCCGGAAAGCTTCGCGAATCTGGCGTTCATATCCAGGACGACGCCCTGGTCGTGGATAACGATCCCCTCCAGGGCCACCTCGGAAAGGAGCCGGTTGCGCTCTTCGCTCTCGGCAAGCCGGGCCTGCTGCAAGAGAAGAGAGCGGTCGTCGCGGGAGATCCGGCGCGCCGCCAGGATGATGCCCCCCAGCCCCACGGCCCAGAAGGTCAGATGGCCCGCGCCCGTTGCGGCCATCTGTTTCCGGGCAAGGGCCGAATAGGGCGCAAGGGGGACCGAAACGCTGATCCCCCCGCGAACGTCTCCCACTGAATAGCCCGGGCCGGCATGGCATCCCAGGCAGGACTGCTCCACCATCAGCGGCCTCATCAGGCGCAGATGGAGAACGCCGTCCATCTGTTCGACCGAGGAGTATTCCTGCTGCCCGCGCTCGAAGGATTCCAGGGCCCGGGTTTCCCACGGATCAGGGGCATTGGCCTGCCTGATGGGCCTGAGGCTCGTGATGTGGCCGCGGATGCCCGAACTCTCGTAACTGAGCTCGTGGACCTGGCGTGTCATGTAGGCGGGATTGATGAGGGTGAGCCGCTGCCCCGTGGTGGTTTCCACATCCCGGTATCTCTGGCCGGCAAGCCACGGATTGGGCTGGGCGCGTTCCGTTACCGGGACATATACGCCGCCGTGACCGGCGTTCCAGCGCCGGTATACGATGTCCTTCTCGAACTGGGCCCTGGCGGCCACCCTCGCTGCCTCATGGCTCGCATCCCGCTCCTGGACGAAACTCCAGAGCAGCGAAACGCCAACGGCAAGAGTCCACGCAACACCCATGAGCACCGCATAGTGCTTTGCCTTGGAAGACTGTTTCATCATTGCACCCGGTTACCGACACCATCCGTTAGCACGCGAATATCGCGCCGAGGAAACGGAATCTCAATGCCATTGTCGGCAAATATTTTGTAAATAGCATAATTGAGCGTGCTCGTAAGGAATCCCCGCCGATGGATGAGGGTCGTGCTCCAGACCCGCAGCTCAAAGTTGAGGCCGCTCTCGCCGAACGCCATCAGGCGCACGCCCGGAGCCGGCTTTTCCAGCACATCGGGGTTGGCGGCCGCCACCTCCAGAAGGAGCCGTTCCACCAGGTGAACATCACTGCCGTAGGCGACGCTGACCGGAATCCGGAACCGGACCTTTCGTTCGTTGTGGCTCCAGTTCACCACATTCTCGGTGATGAATTTGGAATTGGGCACGATGATGGTGATGTTGTCGTTGGTCACCACCGTGGTGCTCCTGCCGCCGATGTGGATCACATCCCCCTCCACGGTCCCCACCACGATCCGGTCCCCCACCTTGATGGGGCGCTCGAAGAGGATGATGATGCCGCTGACGAAGTTGTTGACGACGTTCTGAAGGCCGAAACCGAGACCGATGCCCACGGCGCCTGCCAGGACGTTGAGTGCGGTGAGGTCGATGCCCGCGGTCTGCAAGATGACAACGAACCCGACGGCAATGACCGTGTAGCGAATGATGGAGCCGGTGGCCTGGCGGGCACCCGGCTCCATCCTGGTCCGGGAGAGAAGCTGATCGACAATCCAGGTCCGGAGCTTGCCCGACAGGTAGAAGAGGAGCACCACCAGCACCACCAGTTGAATGATGGCCCAGAGGGTGACCGGAGCCCCTCCCAGCCTCACGAGGGGAACCTCGAGAAATTGCCTGAGCTGAACCAGAATATCGCGGAACGTTTCCATCGGGCCTCCTGGTTAAAAGGGCCAGAACCTGGGGATGAAGATCGTCGCCAGTATCCAGAAGAGGATGTTGAGCGGCGTGCCGACCCGGAGATAATCACTGAACCGGTAACGCCCCGGTCCGTAGATGAGGGTGTTGGTCTGGTAGCCGAAGGGGGTCATGAAGTCAAGGGACGCCGAATAGGTGATCGCCATGATGAGAGGACGCGGATCGACGTCCAGTGAGTCGGCGGTGGCGAAAACGATCGGTATCAGCAGGGCCACGGTGGCATTGTTGGAGAGCACCGCGGTAATAAGGGCCGAGAAGAGGTACAGGGTTGCCACCATTGCCGTCGGCCCCGCGCTCCCCACGGCGGAGACGATGAATTTCGACAGGAACAGGGCTGCCCCGCTCTTTTCCATGGCAACGCCGAGGGTGACCACTCCGGCCATGAGCATGATGACCTTCCACTCGACCGCTTCGTAGGCCTCGTCCGGCGAAAGGCAGCCGGCAAGCACCATGACGATGCACCCGACGATGGCACCGGTCATGATGGGGATCACGTTGAGGGCGGCAGCCGTCACCACGGCCGTCACTACGGCAAGGGCGATGGCGGTCTTGCGCTTGCGAAAGACCGGTGCCTGCACCTCGGAGATAACGACAAAGGTGCGGTCCAGGCGCAGCCGCTCGATTTCCCGGGGAGCCATGCCGAAGAGGAGGACGTCGCCGGCCCTCAGCACGGTCGTCTCCAGGATCTCCCGCATGACGCGCCCCCGATGCCTGATGGCAAGGGCAGTGACACCATAGCGGGAGCGGAACCGGGCCTCTTTGAGGCTCCGTCCGTCGAGGGTCGAGTTTGGGGCGATCACCGCCTCCACCAGGGTAGTCGCCTCCGGTTCTCCGCCCGCAGCGCCCTGATCGAGCTCCTGCTTCAGGGCGATACCCCGGCGCTGCTGGAGCTTGCGGAAGTTTTCCAGATCACAGATGACCTTCAGATGGTCCCCCGCCCGGAGCACGATCTGTTCCTGAGCGTTGTCGAGCCGGCGCCCGTCCCTGAAGACCTCCACGCTCTTCAACTCCAACTCGTGCAGCAGCGGCGATTCGGCGAGCACTGCGCCCACCGAGCGGGCCTCGGGCTGGATGATGATCTCGGTCAGATAATCGCCGGACCGGAGCCGCCTCTCGCCATTATCCTCGCCTCCCCGGTCGGGAATGAGCCGCACCCCTGCCAGGAGCATATAGAGAGTCCCGGCGCAGAAAAAGACGAGCCCCATGCCGGTCAGCTCGAACATCCCGATCGGGGGAAGTCCATGGCGCTCGATAATGGAGCTGACGAGGATGTTGGTGGATGTGCCGATGAGAGTGCAGACCCCGCCGAACATGGATGCAAAGGAAAGGGGCATCAGGAGGCGGGAGGCGCTGGTATGGGTGTCACGGGCCACGCCGAGGACGATGGGAAGAAAAATGGCCACGGCTGCCGTGTTATTGATAAAGGCGGAAATGGTCCCGATGAAGAGCATCATGGCGCCAAGGGCCAGCCAGGAACTCTTCCGCCCCAGGCGGGCCAGTGCGCCCCCCACCGCATTGACGGCGCCGGTACGGTAGAGCCCTGCCGAGAGGACGAACATGGCCCCCACGGTAACCGTGGCCGGGTTGCTGAACCCGCCGATGGCCTCCGCCGGGGTGATAATGCCGGAGAGGAGCATCGTTGCCATGAGGATCAGGGCAACGATGTCGACCGGAAGCCGCTCTGTGGCGAAAAGGATTATCGCGGAGACGACCAGTCCCAGCACGATCATGATTTCCATGGTCACCGATGCACTCCCGAACGAAAGGCCGCGCGCCCTCTTTGATCGTTTCGTTCTCCGGCCTCCGTCGGCCGGTGACAATAAACTATACCAGAATGGACGCAATCGGCTTCATGAGAGACCGGTTTTTCAGGCGGTGCGTTGCGCAACGGCATCTCCATGCTAGAATCGAATCGACACTCCACGGGACTCCACCACGGATGCCGACCATGCCGTCGCGCTCCCCCGGTGCCCCATCTGCGGACTTCCCCGTTGCCAGCACCTCATTTCGCCAGCCGAAGCGGGACGTGATCTCTGTCACTGCAATTGAGAGGGTCATGTGCGGAAACAATCCGGATTGACCGGCACATCGAATAACAGCGCGCCCAGACCGGACGGACCGTCGTGGCATGCCTTGCCGGAGCAGGACGCATTGACCAGGCTGCAGTCAGGCCCCACCGGGCTGACGGCGGCCGAGGCGACGGAGCGGCTCCGGCGGGTCGGTCCCAACATTCTGTCCCGCACGGGGAGCGACGGCCCCCTGCTCCTGCTCTGGCGCCAGATCAACAACCCCATCGGCTGGCTCCTGATCGCCGCCGGCGCCCTGGCCCTCGCCCTGGGCAAGCCCACCGACGCCATGGTGGTGTTCGGCGCGGTGGGGATCAACGCCTTTATCGGCTTCATCCAGGAATACCGGGCCGGCAAGGCCATCGAAGCCCTTTCCGCCATGATCCCGGAGGCGGCCACGGCCCTGCGGGAGGGGCAACCCGTGGCAGTGCCGGCCGAGGATCTGGTCCCCGGCGACATCGTGACCCTCCAGAGCGGTGACAAGGTCCCGGCCGACCTGCGCCTGATCCGGGTCAAGAATTTCCTGGCAGAAGAAGCGGCTCTCACGGGCGAGTCCCTGCCGGTGGCGAAACATACGGATCCGGTGGCGCCGGACGCCCCGCTGGGAGACCGGGCCTGCATGGCATACAGCGGGACGCTGGTGGTTCAGGGGACGGCCACCGGAGTGGTGGTGGCCACGGCGAACGGTACGGAACTGGGGAGGATCAATGCGCTGCTGAATCAGACCGGGCAACTGGAGACCCCCCTCACCCGGCAGTTGGCCACGGTGAGCAGCGGGATCACCGTGGCCGTGGTGGTCGTGGTGACGGTGCTGATAGTCTTCGGTATCTGGATCAAGGATGCGCCGACGGGCGAGGCGCTCATGGTTGCCGTTTCCCTGGCCGTGGCCGCGATCCCCGAGGGGTTGCCGGCGGTCATCACCATCTGCATGGCCATCGGCGTCAGGCGCATGGCCGACCGCCACGCCGTGGTCCGCCATCTTCCGGCGGTCGAAACCCTGGGTTCCACCTCGGTCATCTGCTCGGACAAGACCGGCACTCTCACCCGCAACGAGATGACGGTGCAGGTGGCTTGGCTGGAAGGCCGCGAATACCGCTTCTCCGGCGTCGGCTACGCGCCGGAGGGAGATATCGAGCATGACGGCATCCGCCAGGCGGATATCCCGCCGTCACTGGCGGACCTTCTGACCGGCGCCGTGCTGTGCAGCGATGCCGCGCTCCACCCGGAGGGGGACGGCTGGGCCATCACCGGCGACCCGACCGAGGCCGCCCTGGTGGTTGCCGGCCGGAAAGCGGGGCTGGACGACCACGAGCTGCGCACCCGCCACGGGCGCCTGGACGTGATCCCCTTCGAGTCGGACACCAAATTCATGGCCACCCTCAACCGGCTGGACGGCGCGCACCGCATTCTGCTCAAGGGCGCGCCGGAGATCGTTGTCGAGCGGTGCGCCCTTGATGAAGCGCAGCGGCGCCTGATCCACGCAGCCATGGACACCTACGCCCGCCAGGGGATGCGGGTGATCGCCCTTGCCGGGAAGGATGCCGGGCGGACGGAGCAGATCTCCCCGGCGGACGTGGCAGGGGGGCTCGCCTTTGCGGGACTCCTCTGCATGATCGACCCGCCGCGGACCGAGGCCATGGATGCCATCCGGGCCTGTCACGGGGCAGGCATCACCGTAAAGATGATCACCGGCGATCACCCGGTGACGGCCGAAGCCATCGGCCGTCAGTTGGGGCTGCTGCAGGACGGGCAGAACGCCGTGGAGGGGCGCCGGCTGGACGGGCTCACGGATGCGCAGCTTCAGGAGGTGGCCCAGGCGACCAACGTCTACGCCCGGGTGGCGCCGGAGCACAAGATCCGGCTGGTGGAGGCCCTTCAGTCCCGGGGATACGTGGTGGCCATGACCGGGGACGGGGTGAACGACGCCCCGGCCCTGAAGCGGGCCGACATCGGCGTGGCCATGGGGATCACCGGCACGGCGGTGTCCAAGGAAGCGGCCAAGATGGTGCTCATGGACGACAATTTCGCCTCCATCGCCGCGGCGGTGGAGGAAGGCCGCCGAGTGTACGACAACCTGATCAGGTCTCTGGCCTTCGTGCTCCCCACCAACCTGGGGCTGGCCTGCACCCTGTCCCTGTCCATGTTCTTCTTTCCCACCATCAGGGTCGACGGGGTCAACGAACTGCTCACGGCCATGTCCCCCAGCCAGACGCTCTGGATCAACCTGGTGGCGAGCGTTGCCCTGTCGATCCCCCTGGCCTTCGAGGTGCTGGAGCCCAACGCCATGCGGCGCGCCCCCCGCTCTCCCGACGAACCGGTCTTTTCACGCTTCATCGTAGCGCGCCTGATCATCGTCGCGGCCCTGATGGCCGCCGGGGGCTGCGGCCTCTTTCTCTGGGAGTACTTCCGCATCGCCGGCCCCGAGCCGCTCACGTCGGCCCGGCATGCCCTCGCCCTGGCCGAGGCCCAGACCATCTGCGTAACCGGCATTACCTTCTCCCAGATCTTCTACCTGCTCAACTGCCGGTCATTGCACGACTCCCTCTTCTCCCAGGGGGTCTTCAGCAATCCATCCATATTCATCGGCATCGGCATCCTGCTGCTGTTGCAAGCGTGCTTCATCTACCTGCCGCAGTTGCAGGCCGTCTTTGGCACGGCCCCCCTCGACGGCAGCTCTTGGCTCTATGCCATGCTGGCGGGGGCAGCCGTCCTGCCGGCCATCTCGCTGGACAAGTGGTTCAGAAGGCGTCGCCGGGGCTAAGGGATGCATGCGGACGGGTTCAAGCCCGCGGTCCCGTGTACCTGCCCCCCTTCACCGGGCCAGTTGCTTCAGTACCTGCTGCAGTTTCCGCAACTCCTCGCCGTAGCCGGCCCAGTCCCCCTGCCGCTGCAGGTTGGTGGCCCGCTCGAAGATGCTCATGGCCTCCCGGGCCAGGTCGCCCGTTGAGGACTTCCCGTCCTCAGGGGCTGCCGCAACGCCGGCCACCGGCGCCCGTTTCCCGCCGAAGATCCGCTGCAGGGCCAGTTCCAGGCTCTCCTCCATGACCACCTCGTCACCGTAGGCAACGATGACCCGCCTCAATTCGGGCAACCCAGCCTTGTCCGCCGCGGCCAGGAACAGGGGCTGCACGTAGAGCAGCGACTGTTCGATGGGGATCACCAGCATGCTCCCCCGGATGACCTGGGAGCCGCGCTGGCTCCAGAGGGTCAGTTGCTGGGAGATGTGCGAGTCCTGGTTGATCCGCGCGTCGATCTGCTTGGGCCCGTAGATGAGCCGGTCACGGGGGAAGGTGTAGGCCAGGAGCTTGCCGTAGTTCTCGCCGTCGCAGCGGGCCGTGAGCCAGGCGGCCAGATTGTCCCGCTTGGAGGGGGTGAAGGGCAGGAGCAGGATGTACTCCTCCCGGGTCTCCCCCGGCAGCTTCATGACCGTGTAGTAGGGCTCCATGGGCGCTTCGCCCAGCACGGGGATCTCCCAGAGGTTCTCCCGGTTGTAAAAGACCTTGGGATCGGTCATGTGGTAGGTGGCGAACATGGCTGCCTGGACCTGGAGGAACTGGTGGGGGTAGCGGATGTGACCCCGCAGGTCGGCCGGCATGACGGACAGGGGCTTGAAGAGTCCCGGGAAGATCCGGGCGTAGACCTTGATCATGACGTCGTCGGGATCGCTGATATAGAAGTCCAGGGTGCCGTCGTAGGCGTCGATCACCGCTTTCACCGAGTTTCTCATGTAGTTGATGCCGCCCCTGAGCGGCTTCGAATAGGGGAGCCGGCTCGAATGGGTATAGCCGTCGATGATCCATTTGAGGGTGCCGTTGTCGGCCACGACCAGGTAGGGGTCACCGTCGAACCGGATAAAGGGGGCCACCGTCTTGACCCGCTCACCCACGGTGCGGTAGTAGAGGATGCGGCTCTGGTCGGTAATGTCGGACGAGAGGAGGATTTTCTCCGTTTTGAACCGGACGGCGAACAGGGCCTTGCGGAGCATTGAGTCCAGCGCCACCCCCCCCTTGCCCCCGTAGGCCGTATTGATGTTGCCCGTGGCGGTCGGATAGCTGAATTCCGGCACCCTGGTCCCGACGATGACATAGTCGTTGGAGAGCTCGCCGTAGTAGATCTCCGGTCGCGTCACCCTGATGTCGGCCAAGCTGACCGCCGGGATATCCTTGATGAAGAATTCCGGAAGCCCCTCCTTGCTGATCCTGCTGACCGGACCGACGGCCAGGCCGTTGCCGTGGGTGAAGATGAGCCGTTCGTTGATCCAGTTTCTGCTGGGGAGATCGTTGTAGGAGAGCTCCCGCGGCGAGAGCATCACCTGGGTGTACTGGCCGTTCACCAGGTACCGGTCGTTGTCCACGTCGAAAAACTTGTAGTAGGTCCTGATCTGCTGCAACTGGCTGTAGGTCTTGAGGAGCGGCCCGTGATCCCACAGCCTGATGTTCCTGATGGTGGCGTCGTTCTGTGCGATGTCGGCGGCCGACAGGTTGAGTTCCACATCAAAGGGAACGGTTTTGATCTTGTCCAGGTCATAGCCGAGCCGGGTGAACTGGATGGAATTGGCGATGTAGGGGGTTTCCAGGGCCAGTTCGTTGGGGGCGACCTTGAATTTCTGCAGCAAGACCGGATACCCCGCGATGCCGATGCCGTAGACGGCGGCCACGATGATCGGCGGGATCAGCGCCGGGCGCCAGGCTCCCTTCCAGATGCCGAACGCCACCACGGCGCCGGCAAGGGGGGTGCCCAGGGCGAGAACCCGGTAGAGTGGGAGCCGGGCGTTGACATCCACATAACCGGCGCCGTGGAAGGAGTTGCCGCCGGCAAGGAGGAGTTGCACGGCTTCCAGGTAAAAGCCCGCGGCCAGCGTGAGCGAGAAGATCCCCAGCAGAATGGCCAGGTGACGCCTCACCGCGCCGTCCACATCGGCCCCCCGCTCCGACAGGGCGATACCGCCGCGGAAGAAGTAGACCGCCCCGACCATGACGCCGGTGACGAGCACCGTGAAGGCGGCAAACCCCTTCACATGCTCCAGCAGCGGCAGGCTGAACAGGTAGAACCCCAGATCCTTCCCCATGATCGGATCGCTGGTGCCCACCGTGACGCCGTTCGCGAACAAAAGCAGGTTCTGCCACTGCAGGGCGCCCCACCTGCCGGCAAGAAGCGACAGGACAAGGGCGGCCAGGATGCTTAGGGGTTTCGCCATCTGCGCCATCTCGTCGCGCTGGAGGCGGTAGACATTGCCTCCCTCGAAAAACACGCCGCGGGGGGTGAGGGGGAAGGAGGCCCGGTTCGCGAAGTGCAGATTGACCATGGTGAACGCGAACATGAAGAGCCCGGAGGCGAGCCCGGCCCCGATCTTGGCCGTGAGCGCCGTCGTGAACACTTGGGTGTAACCGGTTTCCCGGAAAAAGAGCCAGTCGGTGTAGAAGGTGATCAGCGACAGCGCGGCGGGAAGGACCACGAACACGGCGGCAAGAATGAGAAGAGATCGGTTTTTGACCATCAACAAGCTCCCTTGGGTGATATCTATGTGCAACAGAGCCGTGATCCGGCTGTTCGGCGATGACGTCCGGCGCGGGAGGATCTGGCCGCAGCATCACTGAATCCGCGGTATGGCTCCTTCAGGCCCCCCGCACGATCTCCACGGAGCAGGGTGCATGAAGTGCAACGGCCAGGGATACCGAGCCAAGCAACAAACGCCTGACCATGCCATATCCGTGGGCCCCGACGACGATCAGGTCCGCGCCCCAGCGCTCGGCTTCGGTGAGAATGGCGTCCTTGGGGCGTCCCGCCAGCAGTGCCGAGGTAACGCTTAATTCCGGCGCCCGTTGCTCGAATTCGGCCGTTACCGCGTCAAGGCGCTCGATTGCAGCAGTTTCCTGACGACTGATGATGTAGTCAAAGGCCGTAGCCTGGTAGCCCTCACCGCCCAACAGGTTCGGCTCAACAGGAGAAAGCACGGTGATAACACGGACCTCGCTCCCCGGGGGCCACGGACGGCGGCATACTTCCATGGCCGCGGCATCGCTGCTGGGTGAGCCATCGAATGCAAGGAGAATTTTCATTCCGTCCCCTCCCTTCCTTGTCCGAAATCGGGAATGCCATGAAAAGACGTGCCGATACGATACATCGCCATCAGGCCGATCGTGGGCATTATTTCATAACAACTCGAAATACCATGCCTTTACCAGAATTATCCCGTAACGGGTTTCAACTTCTCACGGGCATGGGCGAGGATGGCATCCGGCAACCGCCCCCGTGCACCGGGAACCTTTCAGAACGTGGCCAGAACCTCATCAAGCAGAGAGGCCATCTCATCCTGTCCCCGGATGAAGTAGCGGGCCGCGGTGCCGGCAGAGCTCCCGACCCGAACCCCGAAGATGGCTTCGTCGCCGAGGCGGAACACGTCCTCGTCGGTCACGTCGTCACCGACAAAGAGCGCGCGGGCGTTGCCGAGATGGCGCATGATGCGACGAAGCGCGTCCCCCTTGTGGGGCGCGGCCGCCGGCACGAGATTCTCGACCTCCTTGCCGGAAACCCGCCGGGGCGCGGGCACCAGGCGGGAGACGGCATCCAGGATGCGTTGATGAGCTGTCTCGCGGGCAGGGGCGCTTCGGTAATGGAGCGACAAGGTGGCCCCCTTGTCCTCCATGACGATGCCGGTGCCCTCCCCTTCCGGCAGAAGGGCCCCCAACTGCGTCCTCCAGCCGCGGCAGAGGCTGACGAATCCGCGCTCCGCGGCATCGGCGCCGGGAAGCCCCTCGGCACCATGGTTTCCCACCAGGAAGCGGGGCTCGAAGCCGAGGTGCCGCGCCGCATCGGCCCGGGCACGGCCGGTAACGACGGCAACGGATGCCATGCCGTTCAGGCGGACCAGGCGCTCGTGCACGTCTGGCGGGATCATGATCCGTGACGGGTCGGCAACAATGGGGGCCAGGGTGCCGTCGAGATCAAAGGCGAACAGGGTGGACCGGTCGACGAAATCCCGCAGCTCTTCGCGGCCGGCATGGCTGAACAGATAGGTCATCCCGTGATCCCCGGTCATGACTCGCCCCCGATCCGGGCGGCCAGCCTCTCCCGCTGGCGGACCCGCGCCGCATCCAGCAGCATCCGGCCAGCCCAGCGGTAGACGTTGAAATCGCGCACCAGCGATCGCATGCTCCGCATCCGCTCACGTTGTTCGTAGTCGGGCATGGTGAGGGCCCGGTGAAGGGCCTCGGCGGTCTGTTCCACATGGTAGGGATTGACGATCAGGGCCTCGTGCAGTTCGTGGGCCGCGCCGGTGAACTGGCTCAGCACCAGGGCTCCCCGCTCGTCCTCCCGGGCCGCCACGTACTCCTTGGCCACCAGGTTCATGCCGTCGTGGAGGCTGGTGACCATGCAGACATCGGCGGCGCGGTAGTAACGGTTGACCTGCTCGGGTTCGTGGTGCTCGGCCTTGAGGATGATGGCCGGGCGACCGTCACGGCTGAAACGCCCGTTGATCCGCTCCGCGTGGGAATGGACCCGCGCCTTGAATGCCTGGTACTCCTCCAGGGCCGACCGGCTCGGCGCGGCGATCTGGACAAAGGTGAAGCGCCCCACCAGTTCGGGGTGCAGTTCGAACAGCCGCTCCACCGCCATGAATCGCTCCGGGATTCCCTTGGTATAGTCCATCCGGTCGACCCCGACCCCGATCAGGTGGTCCGGGGGAAGCCCCAGCTCACCAAGGATTTCGCTCCGCGTCACGTCCACCGGCGGCAGGGTCCCCTGCCAGGCCGGCGGCCACTGGATGGAGATGGGGTAACTCTCCACCATGGTCAGTTGGCCGCGGCGGGAAATGGTGGACGATTCATGCTCGATCCGGGTCTCCAGGTAGCGATCCACCGTCTCCAGGAAGTTCTTGCAGTGGTAGGGCGTGTGGAAACCGAGGATGGTGCTCCCCAGCATCCCCTTGAGCAGTTCCTCCCGCCAGGGGCAGATGCCGAACGACTCCGGGTTGGGCCAGGGAATGTGCCAGAAGGTGATGATGGTGGCCTTGGGCAGGGCCTTGCGGATCATAGCGGGCAGGAGCGCGAAGTGATAGTCCTGCACCAGCACCACCGGATCGTCGCTGTCCGCCTCCTTGACCACGGCGTCGGCGAACCGCTGGTTGATCCTGACGTACTGCTGCCAGTCGCTGGTGCGGAACACCGGGCGCACGTGGGCGATATGGCAGAGGGGCCAGAGCCCTTCGTTGGCGAATCCGTAGTAGTACCCCTCTTCCTCTTCCTTGGTGAGCCAGATCCGCCGCAGGTTGTATTCGGGCTTGTGGGGCGGCACCCGGACCCGGTCGTGGACGTCGACCGTCTCCCGGTCGGCTGAGCCGCTGCCATGGGCGATCCAGGTTCCCGAGCAGGCCCGCATGACCGGCTCCACGGCGGTGACCAGGCCGCTGGCCGGACGGTGGACCTCGATGCTGTCGCCCTTTCTGTCATGGATATAGGGTTCACGGTTGGAAACGACCAGGATCCGTTCCCCGACCAGATGCTTGTGCAGAAGTGTCCGCAGAGCCTCTGGGCTCCAGGTGATGGTGGCGTCGTCGGCGAAGCGGCGCTCGGCATCGAGGGCGCGCAGGAGCGCCTTCAGGTCTCCCACCAGGGGTTGGAGTTCGGAGCTGGGGGCCTGCGGGCTGAACGGGCGGAGGATTCCCTCGCCCCGCAGCATGGCGCGGACCCCCTCCACCCAACCGCGCCAACTGAGGTGGGCGACGAATACCGTAATAAGGGAGATTACCACGCCAAGCACCGCAAAAAGGGCGATCACGTACTTGCGCGTGTCAGCGCTGCGACGCTCCACGAAGCTCATGTCGTGGACCAGGATCAGGGTGCCCATCGATTTCCCTTCAGCCCCAATGGGATGAAGGGAGACATGGACCGCCCCCTGGGGAAGATGGCGGAGCGATCCCTCGGTCCCGTCCTCCGGCCGGGCAACCGACGAACAGTCGAGCGAATCGGGGAAGGTGGGAGTGCTGTAGCGCAGCACTCCGTTGCCGTCGCAGTAGCCCAATGCCAGCAGGCGCTCATCCTGAATGGCCCGAAGCAGGAGCGTATTGATCTTTGTCCGGTCTCCCTGCGGCAGCAACTCGGCAAGAGGTTCCCGGAGGGTGCCCGCGATGAGCCGGGAGCGGATGTCCAGGTCTCTGATGAACCAGTGAAGGGTCAATCTGTCCACCAGCGGCACCACCGCGTAGGCCAGCAGCGCCAGCGCCACGGCCAGCGGAATGATGAAGCGTAATGACAAGCGCAGCGATCGTAGTGAAATCATGCAGACTCCTTATCCTTTTCCCTGATCAGCACTGATCTTCCGACGACCCTCCCCCACCCCGGCCTCCCCGCACGGGGAGATGGGGAGTTTGGCAAGGGTAGCGGAAGACTTGATGCTAATCGGGTCCTTTTCTGACACCGGAATCGGCCGGGCCGCCGTCCCCGGCGCCATCGTCCCGCGAGCACCGCTCCCCCGAGGACGCCAGGTCGTCCCGGACGCTTTTCTCCCAGAGGGGGACCCCGCTGAAATAGGCGCTCCGGCCCAGCATGTGGGCCGCCACCGGCGCCGTCAGGACGATGAAGACGATAATGGCGGCGATCTTCCCGGTGACGGCGGCGTCGTCGAAGAAAAGCGCCACCCCTGCCAGCATGAGGCTTACCCCCAGGGTGGATGCCTTGGTGGCCGCCGAGAGCCGCACATAGATGTCAGGGAACCGCACGATGCCGATGGCGGCCACCACGGCGAAAAAGGTCCCCCCGCCCAGGAGCATGGCGATGATCGTGTCACGCACCGCCGCCGCTCCGGTGCAGATAGTAGGCAAAGGCCACGGTCCCCAGAAAGATGACCAGGGCGAGGACGATGGCCGCGTCCAGGTAGGCGTGCTGTCCGGTAGCCACAGCATAGGCGGCGGACAGGGCGATGATGAGGGTCGCCATCAGGTCCAGGGCAACCACCCGGTCCGGCAGGCTCGGCCCCCGGACCAGCCGCACGAAGGCCAGCACGATTCCCCCTCCGAGCAGGGGAAGGACCACATAACTGACAAATGCGTCGAGGGTCACCGAAACACCTCCCTGACCCGGCGCTCAAACCCCTCCTTGATCTCCCTCACCA
Organism: Geobacter sp. PheSNFMC; assembly: GCF_059620965.1. NCBI lineage: Bacteria > Pseudomonadati > Thermodesulfobacteriota > Desulfuromonadia > Geobacterales > Geobacteraceae > Geobacter > Geobacter sp. PheSNFMC. The sequence goes on along the minus strand of NZ_JCAMRN010000031.1, from coordinate 48,540 downwards.
GGGCTTGCGGGTCGTTTGCATACATGGCATGGACATAAAGGGTCCGCCGGTCGTCGGCCAGGTGAAGGCTCAGGCTTCCCGGCGTAAGGGTGATCACGGTGGCGAGCACGGTAATTTCCAGGTCGCTCTCCACATCCAGGGGCACCGCCACGATGCCCGGGGTCATATGATGGCGCGGCGTGAGAACGTCGTGGGCCACCCGCAGGTTGGCCAGCACCAGTTCCCGGCAGAAGAAGGCAATGAAACCCGCCACGGCCCGCACCCTGGCGAGATAACCGGTCGTGCCCCGTCCCCGGCGGGCAATCCAGAGCACGAAGAACCCCACGGCCACGCCAGTGAAAAACCCGCCGGCCGTGTAGGTGCCGGTAAGGGCCATCCAGGCCAGGGCCAGAAGGATATTGGCAAGAAACGGGGTCACGGTTTCGCCCCCAGCACTGCAGCGATATAAAGATCGGGATTGAGCAACTGATCGGCCGCTGCCAGGGAAAGCCGGAATACCGGCTCCGCCCCTACCCCCATGACCACCGTGGTCAGGGCCAGGAGCAGGGCCGGCATTCCCAGGAGCAGCCACGCCCTTCCGGCGACGTGGGGATGGTAGAGGACGCGGGGCTCCCCCGGCGGCACGGGACGATCCTTCCAGAACGCCTCGGCCCAGATCTTGGTCATGGAGAAGAGGGTCAGGATGCTCACGGCCAGGGCCGCGGCCACCACCACGTACCGCCCCTCCAGAAGGCCTGCCCGCACCAGGGCCAGCTTGGCCCAGAAACCGGACAGGGGCGGAATGCCCGCCAGGGCCATGGCCGGCACCAGAAAAAGCATCCCCACCAAGGGGCGCCCCTCGTAGAGCCCTCCCAGTTCACCCAGTTCCGTGGTGCCGGTCAGCCGCTTCACGATGCCGGCCACCAGGAACAGGGCCGACTTGGCCGCGATGACGTGGACCATGAAAAATACCGTGCCAGCCAGCGCCAGGGGGGTCAGGAGGCCGAGCCCCATGACCAGATAGCCGATCTGGCTCACGATGTGGAACGAGAGCAGGCGCCTCATCTCGTGCTGGGCCACGGCTCCCAGGACCCCGGTCACCATGGTGAGTCCGGCCGCCGCCAGAATCAGGGCCTGGCCGGCCTCGGCCTCCTGGACGAAAATCAGGGTGAATATCCGTACCAGCACATAGACCCCCACCTTTGTCAGCAATGCCGAAAAGATGGTGGTTACCGCCACGGGCGGGGTGTGGTAGGAGGCAGGAAGCCAGAAAAAGAGCGGAAACACCGCCGACTTGATCCCGAAGGCAGCAAAGAGGAGCGCGGCGATGACCGGCACGGTGCCGCCGTGGGGGACCTCCCTGAGCTGCCTCGCCAGGTCCGCCATATTCAGGGTGCCGGCCATTCCGTAGAGAATGCCGATCCCGGCCAGGAAAAAGGCCGAGGCGATCAGGTTCAGGGCCACGTACTTGATGGCCCCCTCCATCTGCTCCCGGCGCCCGCCAAGGGCCAACAGGACGAATGAGGCGATGAGCATCACCTCGAACCAGACGTAGAGGTTGAACAGATCCCCGGTCAGGAGCGATCCGCAGACCCCCAGCAGCAGCACTTGCATGAGGGGATGGTACCCCAGGGACTCGTGCTCGATGTCGGCGCTCGCCAGGGAGTAGACCGCCACCGCCAGCCCCATGGCACCAGCCACCACAACCATGACGGCGCTGAACAGGTCGGCCACCAGGGTGATGCCGAAGGGGGCGGGCCAGTTCCCCGCCTGGACGCTGACCACCCCCTGGCGCTGCACGATCGCGAGGAGCCCCACCCCTGTCCCCAGGAGCGCCATCGTGCCGCAGATGCCCAACAGCCGCTGCACCCCTCGCCGGTTCCAGGCGAGAAGCCCTGCCACAGCCGTGGCCAGGGGAATGATGAGGGGAAGGAAGAGAAAAAGTTTCATCCATTGCTCCGGGGATCGGTATCGGTCGTGGTCATCTCGTCCAGGTCATCGGTGCCCACGGTCTGGTAGACCCGCTTGATCAGGACCAGGGCAAAGGCCTGCACCCCGAAGCCGATGACGATGGCGGTCAGGATCAGGGCCTGGGGCAGCGGGTCGGCCACCGGCGGGACCGGCTCGGTCCCGCCGACCGGCACGTAGGGGGGCCGCCCGCGGGTGAGGCGCCCCACGGTGAAGATGAGGAGATTGGCCGCATTCCCCAGAAGCGCCAGGCCGAAGATCATCTTGACGATGCTCCGCCGCACCATGAGGTAGAGCCCTGCTGCGTACAGCCCGCCGATGACGATTGCCAGAACGCTTTCCACCTATTCCTCCATCAGGCTGAACACGATCATGAGCGCCATCCCGGCCACCACCAGATAGACTCCCGTGTCGAACAGGATCGGCGTGCCGCCATGGCCGATGACCGGCACCGGCAGGATGCTCCAGAGCCCCGTGAGAAAGGGAAGCCCCAGGGCCAGGGGGATGAGGCCGCTCACCAGGGCGGTCAGGAGCCCCACCGCCACCAGGCGACGCGGCTCCACCCGGAGCACCCGCCGGGCCGCGGCCACGCCATGGGCCAGGGCGTGGAGGGCAAAGGCGGCCGCGGCCACGAGCCCCCCAACGAACCCCCCGCCCGGCTCATTGTGCCCGCGCAGGAGAAGAAAGAGCGAGAAGAGCAGCAGCAGCGGCAGGAGAAGCCGGACCGCGGTTGCCAGAAAGAGTGATTGCATGGCCTAGCCCCCCTCTCTGTCCCGGGCCTTCATGAGGCCGTAGACCCCCAGGCCCGCCACGGCCAGAACCGTGATCTCCCCCAGGGTGTCCAGTGCCCGGAAATCCACCAGGATCACGTTGACCACGTTGCGGCCATGCCCCGCCGGCATGCTGTGTTCCAGGAAATAGGAACTGATGTGGGGGACCAGGGTCTGGGACACCGCCAGCAGGACCAGCACCGTCATGAAGCCGCCAATGGAGCAGGCCACCAGGATATCCCGCATCCTCCCCGCCGGCCGCGAGAGCAGCGAGAAGCGCGGCAGACGGTAGAGCACCAGAACGAACAGGACAATGGAGAGGGTCTCGATACAGAACTGGGTCATGGCCAGGTCCGGTGCGCCGAAAAGGATGTAGACCAGGGCCACCCCGTACCCCGCCGCGCCGAGCCCGGCCACCGCCGCCAGCCGCGAGGTGGTCGTCGCCGCCGTCAGGGCCCCGGCCATGATTACGCCGGCGGCGAACCATTCGTGGAGCCCGCCGTCCGGCCGGGGAAGCTGGCGCGGGAACTCCCCGCTCCGGAACATGGCCACGGTCATGAGAAACACCGCGGTCCCCACCACGGTCATCAGGTAATAGCGGAGCCTGCCGTTTTGAAGCATGCGGGTCTGCCGTTCGGCCAGGGCGATCATTCCCGCGAGGAGGAGCCCGTAGCAGCGCTCGGGTCCCCAACCCGTACCATCACCAGCGGGGAGGCGACGAAGCACCCTCTCCCGGGCAAGGGCGATGCCGACGCCGGCTGCCACGGTGGCCGCGCCCAGGAGGAGGACCGGAGTCACGCCGTGCCAGAGGGCCAGGTCCACCGGCACCGATTCCCCCCGCACCGCGACCACTGCCGGCTCCACCAGCCATCGCCCAACCAGGCCGGGGAAGACGCCGATCACGAACCCCAGCAGGGCCGGCACCAGGGGAGGAAACCAGAGGAGCGGCTCCACCCGGTGATGGTGCAGATCCGGATCGGGCCTGCGCCCGAAGAAGGGGAGATACCCCACCAGGACCGCCACCGCCACGGTGAAGGCGTTGCCGATGAAACCGGCAACGGTCACGAACCCTGCCGCCAGGGGCGCCTGGAGCTTGGCCTCGTAGAGGAGTTCCTTGGCGATGAACCCCACCAGCGGCGGCACCCCGGCCATGGAGAGGGCCGCGAGCCCCGCCCCGGCGGCGACCCACGGCATGGCCCGCGCCAATCCGCCGAGCCGCGCCAGGTCCCGGGTGCCGGCGCCGTGGTCCACGGCTCCGGCTGCCAGGAACAGGGCACTCTTGTAGAGGGCGTGGACCATGAGAAAGACCATGGCGGCCGTGGTGGCGGCCGGGGTATGGAGCCCCAGCAGCAGCGTGAGGGTCCCCAGGGCGCTCACCGTGGAATAGGCGAGGATCTGCTTCAGGTCGCTCCGGAGCAGGGCCACCCCTCCGCCCGCCACCATGGTGGCTCCGCCCGCCACGGTTACCCACCAGAACCAGGCATCGGTCCCCCCCAGCACCGGCGAGAGGCGCGCCAGGAGATAGATTCCCAGCTTCACCATGGTGGCCGAGTGGAGATAGGCGCTGACCGGCGTGGGCGCCTCCATGGCGCCGGGAAGCCAGAAGTGGAAGGGGAACTGGGCCGACTTGGTGAAGGCGCCGGCCAGGACCAGAAGGAGGACCGGCAGATAGAGCCCATGGCTCCGCACCAGTTCGCCCCTCTGGAAGATCGTGGCCAGGTCCGTACTCCCCGCCGCCTGCCCCAGCAGGATGAATCCCGCCAGGAGCGCCAGCCCGCCGGCGCCGGTCACCAGCAATGCCTGGAGTGCTGCCTTGCGCGCCGCAGCCCGGCCGTGGTCAAAGCCGATCAGGAGATAGGAGCAGAGGCCGGTCAACTCCCAGAACACGAACAGGGTAATCAGATCACCGGCCAGGACCGTGCCGAGCATGGCGGCCATGAACGCGAGGATCAGGCCGTAGAAGCGCCCCAGATGGTGGTGGCCGTGGAGGTAGGAGGAGGCGTAGGCCACCACGAGCACGCCGATGCCGCTGATGATCAGGGCGAACAGGAGACTCAGGCCGTCAAGGGAGAAGGAGAGGTCGACCCCCAGGGACGGAATCCACTCGTAGGCGGTTCGGAGCGCTCGTCCAGACGCCACTGTCCCGGTTTGCATCCCGAAGAAGCAAAAAAGGGACAGGGGAACCAGGGCGCAGAGCCACCCGCCCCACCGGGGAACCCGGCGGTGGATCAGAGGGGCGGCCAGAGCGGCCCCGAATCCCGAGAGAATGGCATAAATCATAGGAATAGCCCCGTTGTCAGCGGAGTGCCCGCGTACTCCATGCCCACCGCGAAGCAGGCGGCGGCAGGGGAACGGCCCGGTTCAGGCTCCTGTCCCGGGTTCCCGGATGTCGATCACGATGGCGCTGCAGTCGTCATCGGGCGGGTCGCCCGCCCCGAAGTCCCGCAACGCGGCGGCAAGCTCGTCCATGAACCAGATGTAGCTCCCGGCCGTGGTTTTGAGGAACGCGTCAAGCCGTTCGGCCCCGAAGGTCTCGGTACCATTGGACGCATCGAGGATGCCGTCCGTATAGAGGAGCAGGCGGTCCTCCCGCTCGAACCCGAAGAAACCGGTCGTCACCTCGGCTTCGGCAAAGAAGCCGACCGGCGGCGACGTGGACGCAAGACGGTGAAGGCTGTTCCGCCTCAGCACCCGCGGCGGGACGTGCCCGGCGTTCACGTACTCCATGCGCAGGGAGGCGGGGTCGATGATCCCCAGGAACAAGGTCGATGAAAAATGATGATCCAGTTCCACGCCGTGGTCGGCGAAACGGACGAGGAACCGGTTCAACTGGGACACCATGCTGAGGGGGTTGTCAACGGTCAGGGCGCAGTGGTGCAAAAAACCGTAGACCAGGGACATCACCACCGACGACTGGATGTCGTGGCCGGTTACGTCGCCGATGAACACCATCTCCCGGCCGTCGGGCATGGAAATGAAATCGAAGTAATCGCCCCCCAGCGCGGTCGCCATCCGGTTCATCACCCCGATGCATCCCCACCTGCAGGCCGGCGGGGTCTTCGGCAGGAGCAACTGCTGGATGCGGCTCGCCACGGCCACGCCGTCCCCTGCCGGGTGTGCCTGTTCTGGCATGCATCCCCCACCCTTTTCCGTTACCATGCAAGTCTCCCCCCGTAAGTTGCCACGCGGAGCTACCGCCGCACCACCACGACCGATGCTCCCGTGTCCGCACCGCTCCCGGGCCGGACATGCACCCCGACGTTGGCGGCCGGCACACCGAGTTCCTCCATCAGATAGCGCTTCAGCCGGTCGGCATGCCGCCTGCCGTCCTTTCCCCCCGCCTCCACCCTGAATGAAAAGGCCCCGGGACCGCCGGGCAGCCCCTTGACCAGCGCCATGGCCGCCAGGCTCTCCCCGGAGGGGTCCCCCTTTTCGTCAAAGGTGACCGGAGAAAGGAACGGTGCCAGCTCCACCCGCAGGGACACCGGCACCTGCAGCCTGCGCTCCAGGACCCGGGCAAGCAGTAGCCGTTCGTCATCGGTGAGGGGGTAATCCCGCCGGATAACGACGGACACCTGGGCCGGCCCCGGTTTTTCGCCGAAGCCCAGCCCCATGTCCTGCACGGCAAAGGGGGCCATGAGCGCCTCCAGCTCAGTCCGGACATCCTTCAGCAGGCGGGACGCGGATGCCTGAACCACTGCCGCGCTCTCGTCCCTGGCAGACGCAGGCTGGCCCCCGGGAGAGACGGCCGGCAGCTCGGCCTTCGGCTCGATGGAACCGGCCGTCACCATCACCTGCTCCAGGTTCAGATCTGCCTTCCGTCCGAGAAACGCGCCTATCTCCTTCTCGATCTCCTCCTCGGCCTTTTTCTCAAAGGGCCTTACCGTGTTGACCGTTACGTTCACGCTGATCCCGCCGTTTTTCTCCTCTACCGAGAATCCGGTCACCCTGGAATGGGCTTCCTTCTCCAGGTGCATCTTCAACACCCGTTCCACCCGCTTGGCGAGCTTCACCGTGCGCAGGTCGCTCACCAAGGTGTGGACGAGCGGGATGGACAACAGCGCAAGCACCGTGCCGAGGATCAGGAGCCGCTTGCGGGCCGGGTATGCTTCCTCGGAAACCATGGAGCTACGGAAGTTGAAGAGGAAGAACACCAGGTCGGCCGTCAGGACGATGGCCACGAAATTGGTGAAGAACAGCAGAAATCCGCCGAGCCCAAGCAGGGGATGCCCGCTGCCCAGGCCGAAACCGACCACCGACAGCGGAGGAATGACCGCGGTGGCCACGGCCACTCCGGTCGCGGTGATCATGTAGTTCTTCTTGGTGCAGAGGGCAATGGCCCCGGCCGTGCCGGCCAGGACGGCCACGAAGAGATCATAGACATTGGGCCGGACCCGGCTCATAATCTCGGCCGTTGGCTCCTTGAGCGGGGACAGGAGCGTCGCGAACGCGGTCAGGGCAATGGTGAGTCCCACGCTCACGGCAATGACCCGGAGCCCCCGCCTCGCCAGGGCCAGGTCGCCGATGGTGAACGCCAGGCCAAAGGAGAGGATCGGCCCCATGAGGGGGGAGATGAGCATGGCTCCGATGACCACGGCCACGCTGTTGGTCAGAAGCCCGAGCAGGGCTATGAGGCTCGCCAGGAGCAGCAGGGACACGTAGCTGCCGGTAAGCTCGGCCCCTGCCACGGCGTTTTTGATGATGGCCCGGTGGTCGATCCCGGAAGTGCGCTCGGCGATGTACTCGCGCAGGCGTTTTATCCTGTAGCGGATGTAGGCGTTCGGCACGGCGCTCCTCTGCCGTCGTCTCAGACAGCGCTATTCAGCGTTCTCTAACAGTACCAGCAATTCCCCCTCACCACAACCGACGTGTCGGACTCCGCCTCAGTTCAGACACTTCCCCGGAATCCTCCCGTTCCGCAGCCGTCTGTCCGCTGCCCCTTTGCACGCTGTAGCATTGCCTGTTATTCTTGGTATCCAAACTAACCGGGAGGCGTACCGAATGATCCGACACCTGACCTGCTCTTTCCTGTTTCTGAGCCTTGCCGCCGCCACGGCCCGGGCCGACGAGATCAGGCTGAAAAACGGAGACCGCCTGAACGGCGAAATAATCAGGATGGAAAAGGACCGCCTCACGGTGAAGCTCCCCTACGCCGACGACAAGGTGCGCATCGACTGGAAGCAGGTGGAGTGCATCGCTTCTGAACGCGACCTCACGGTGGAGCTCTCTGACTACGAAGTCCTCGTCGGGCCCGTGACCTGCACTGACGGCGCCATCCAGATAAAAAGCTCCCGGGCCGGAACCTCGAATCCCATATCCCTCAAGGAACTCCGCACCGTGAATCCGGCCACCTACCACGGTTTCCTGACCGCCGGCGGAAGCATTGCCACGGGTAACACGGATACCAAGGCGGCAACGCTCTCGACCCTGTTCCAGGTGCGGACGAAACGCCACCGGTTCACCGTGGAGGCCAAGTACGCCTACGGGGAGGCCGACTCGCGGACCACTGTCCGCAACTCCCTCGGCAGTCTCAAATACGACTTTTTCACGACCGACAAGGTCTACACCTACGCCCAGACCCTGCTGGAAAAGGACTCCTTCGCCAACCTCAACCTGCGCAACACCGAAGGCCTCGGCGCCGGCTACCAGTTCTTCGACGATCGTGCCCTCAGCCTCTACGCGGAGGCCGGCATTTCCTACTTCAACGAAGACGTCATCGTGGGAGAAGACCGGCAGGATGCCGCGGGGCGCTGGGCGGCGGGCCTCGAATGGGAGGCGGTCCCCGACAGGCTCAAGGTCTTCCACCGCCAGGAAGGGTACTACACCCCCTCGGTGTCCGGGGTCACGCTCAGGGCTGACCAGGGGGTGCGAATTTCCCTGGTGAACGACATCGCGGCCAACCTGGAGGTGGATTATCGTTTCAACAGCAGACCGGAAGCTGGGAAACGCAACTCGGACCTCCTCTTCATCATGGGCCTCACCTACCAGTACGATTACTGGTGACAGCCGGCCCGGGGGACGCTTCATCCCATCCGCCACAAAAAGGAGGCACCATGAAATCCGCTCTGACCCTCGCCATCGCCCTGACCGCGCTGATGGTGACCTTTTCGCTCCAGAACGCTCAAACCGTACAGGTCCACTTTCTCGGCTGGTATTTCGAGGGGGCCCTTGTTCTCGTCCTCCTCATGAGCTTCGCCATGGGTGCCCTCACCATGTACCTGGCCTCGCTCCCGGCACGCTTCGCCCGCAACCGGCAACTGGCGGAGCAGCGGCGTCAACTGGAGGCATGCACCCGCTCGCTCGACCGGCTCCAGTCCGCTCATCCTGGCGTGAAGCCACCGGACGCATAACCCCTCCCGACCGCGTGCCGCCAATGCATGCGACCGCGCAACAGCCTGAATTTACGGCATTACCCGCAACAACGCTCCCTGACGGTTGATTTGCACACGAGGTATTTATAGAATTGGAAAATTCTATGACTATCCTAGCCGACATACATAGTGCCGCACAGGCGGCGGTAATGCTCGCGGCCGGCCTGCTGGCCGGACTCGTGCTCGACAAGGTGGTGCTTCGTCGCCTGGAGGTCATCACACAACGCACGCCGTGGGAGGGGGACGAAATCGTCGTCGAATCCCTGCGGGGGCTGCTGCTTTACTCCGCCCTCCTGACGGGACTGTACGCCGCTGCGGCGCAGTTCCCGCTGACGGCCGGGCTGCAGAGACTGACGGACAACATGTTTCTCGTAACCATCATCCTCATCGCCACGCTCTTTTTCATGAGACTGGCTGCGGGCTTCGTGACCCACTATGCGAAAAAGGCCGTGCTGCCATCCATCTCCATCTTCAGCAATCTGGCCAAAGTCATTGTCTTCTCCATCGGCGCCCTGATCATCCTCCAGTCCCTCGGCATCTCCATAACGCCGGTTCTCACCGCCCTCGGCGTCGGCGGCCTCGCCGTGGCGCTTGCCCTCCAGGATACCCTGTCGAATATTTTCTCAGGGCTCCACATCATCGCCACCCGCCAGGTCCGCCAGGGGGACTACATCCAGCTCGCCAGCGGCGAGGAAGGATACGTGACTGATATAACCTGGCGCAACACCACCATACGGACCCTTCCCAACAACATGGTCATCATCCCCAATACCAAGCTGGCCAGCGCCATCGTCACGAACTGCTACCTGCCGGACCGGGAACTGGCAGTTCTCGTTCAGGTGAGGACAGGCTACGGGAGCGACCTCGAACAGGTGGAAAGAGTAACGGTGGAGGTCGCCAGAGAGCTCATGCGTGAAGCCCAGGGGGGCGTTGCCGGGTTCGAGCCGTTCATCCGGTATCATACCTTTGCCGATTTCAGCGTCAATTTCACCGTGATCCTGAGGGGACAGGAATACGTTGATCAGCACCTCCTGAAACATGAGTTCATAAAGAGGCTCCACCGGCGCTACGCTGCGGAAAAGATCGAAATTCCCGTCCCCATGCACGCCGTTCGGCTGCAGCAGGGGGAGTCGCTTCTCCGGGAGGAGGCCTGACATGGCGCAGTGGCGCCTGGATATCGGGGCGACTCCCGTCGCCGGGAGGGGCCACTTCAGGGTATGGAACCCCCATGTCGATTCCGTGGAGGTCATCCGCTACGCCGACGGCGAGGACGCATCGTACCCCCTCTCCCGGGTGGTGGACCCGGACGCCTTTGCCCCCTACTTCACCGACCGCTACCGCTCCCCTGGGGATATCCCGTCGACTTCGACGGACCCGGCAGCGACGGAGTGCGCCACTGCCTGATCGCCAACGCCCTCCACTGGGTAAGCGAGCACCATCTGGACGGCCTGCGGCTCGATGCGATCCACGGCACCTACGACTTCAGGGCCCGGCAGCACCTGGCCGGAATACCTCGATGCGGGGGCCGGTGGGGCCGGGCTCGTCCTCGCCCCCGTCAGCGTCACCATCAATGGCAGCGGATAATGCCCGCTGACCGGCCCGGCTCCAAGGGAGTGCCCCATGAATCAGACAAACCCTGCCAATGCACGCATCCCCACGGCAACCTATCGCCTGCAGTTCAACGGCGGTTTCCGGTTCTGCGATGCGGCGCGGATCGTCCCCTATCTTGACGCCCTGGGAGTGAGCGACATCTATGCCTCCCCCTTCCTGAAGGCCCGGACCGGAAGCATGCATGGCTACGATATCGTCGACCACAACCGCCTGAACCCCGAACTGGGCAGCCGGGACGACTTCAACGCCTACTGCGCGGCGCTGCAGCGCCACGGCATGGGACAGATCCTCGACTTCGTGCCCAACCACATGTGCGTGGAAGGAGGCGGCAACGACCGCTGGCTCGACCTTCTGGAAAACGGCCCCAGCTCCGCCCACGGGGATTTTTTCGACGTGGACTGGGCGCCGGTCAAGAAAGAACTGACCAACAAGGTATTGATCCCGGTCCTGGGGGACCAGTACGGCACAATCCTGGAAAACGGCGAGCTGGTTCTCTCCTTCGAGGAGGGAGGGTTCTTCATCAGTTACTACGAACACCGCTTTCCCATCATCCCCAAAACCTACAGCCCCATCCTCACCCATCGGCTCCACGAGTTGGAGCGGCTGTTCCCCGCCAACCACGAGGCATACCGGGAACTCCTGAGCATCGTGACCGCCATCGGCCACCTCCCCTTCTACACGGAGCTGGAGCCGGAGCGGGTCCGTGAGCGCTACCGGGAGAAGGAGGTGATCAAGCGGCGTCTCTTGGTCCTTTGCGCCGAAAACTGGCCCATAAAGGAATTCATCGATGAAAACGTCCGTATTTTCAACGGAGAGAAAGGGAATCCCCACAGCTTCGACCTGCTGGACGGGCTCCTGCGCCAGCAGGTCTACCGCTTGGCCCACTGGCGCACGGCCACGGACGAGATCAACTACCGCCGGCTCTTCGACATCAACGCCCTGGGTGCCATCCGGATGGAAAAACCGCGGGTCTTCGAGGACACCCACCGCCTGGTCATGGAACTGGTGCGCGAAAACGCGGTAACCGGCCTGCGGATCGACCATGCCGACGGGCTCTATGACCCCACCGAGTATTTCCGGCGGCTCCAGCGGGCCTGCTTCCTGGAAAGGCGCCTGGCAAGCCTCGGCAGCTCCGGTGACCAGTCCCCGGGCGCCCTGGCCGAAACGATCCTGCAGATGTACGACGAGATGCTGGAGGTTTCGCCCCAGACCATGCCCTTCTACATCGTCGGCGAAAAGATCCTCATGAAGAACGAACGGCTCCCCGAGGACTGGCCGATCCACGGCACCACCGGGTACGAATTCGCCAACGCCGTGACCGGCCTCATGGTGGACACCCGCAACGGACGGGAGTTCGATGCCATTTACGCCCGGTTCATCCAGGAGCGGCCAAACTTCGCCGAGATCGCCTGCCAGAAGAAGAAGCAGGTCATGCGTTTCTCCATGGGGGGCGAGATCAACACCCTGGGGCACCACCTGAACACCCTTTCGGAAAGTAACCGCCACACCCGCGACTTCACCCTCGGCAGCCTCATCAAGGCCCTGATGGAGGTGATCGCCCACTTTCCCGTCTACCGCACCTACACGGCCAGCCGCAAGGTGGCGGACCGGGACCGCCAGTACATCGAATACGCCGTGGCCAAGGCCAGGCGGCGCAACTCGGCCATGAGCGAATCGATCTTTACCTTTATCGAAGATGTCCTTCTGCTCCGTTTTTACGACAACACCGGAAAGGAAGAGCAGGAGCAGTGGCTCGACTTTGTCATGAGGTTCCAGCAGCTCACGGGACCGGTGATGGCCAAGGGGCTGGAGGACACCGCCTTCTATGTGTTCAACCGGCTCGTCTCCCTCAACGAGGTGGGGGGAACGCCCGAGCGGTTCGGTCTCACCCTGGAGGCGTTCCACGGCCAGAACATCGAGCGGGCCCGCAGCACCCCTTTCGCCATGCTGGCCACCACCACCCACGACACCAAGCGGAGCGAGGATGTCCGGGCCCGGATCAGCGTGCTGTCCGAGGATCCGGCCGCCTGGCATGACTGCCTGATGCGCTGGAGCCGGATGAACCGCGGCCACAAGGTGACCGTGCAGGGGGTCAAGGTGCCTGACCGGAACGAGGAGTACCTCATCTACCAGACCATCGTGGGCGCATGGCCCGCGGATGAATTCACGGACGGGGAGTATGGCGTGTTCGTCGGCCGGATCAGGGAGTACATGCTCAAGGCCATGCGGGAGGCCAAGGTGAACACGAGCTGGATCAACCCGAACCCGGCCCACGAGGAAGCGGCCCTGCACTTCGTCGCCGCCATCCTCCGGGACATCCCTGCCAACGGTTTCCTGGCCGACCTGCGCCGGACGCTCCCACCCCTGGTCCGCTGCGGCATGCTGAGCTCCCTCTCCCAGACCATTCTCAAGGTAGCTTCCCCCGGCATCCCCGACATCTACCAGGGGACCGAGCTCTGGGACTTCAGCCTCGTGGACCCGGACAACCGGCGGCCGGTGGATTTCGAGAAGCGAATGGGCATGCTGGCGGAATTGCAGAGCATCGAACGGGAACGGGGGGCACTCGCCTTGGCGCGGGCGCTTCTCCAGACCATGGCCGACGGAAGAGTGAAGCTCTTTTTAACCTGGAAGTCCCTCAACTACCGCCGGGAGCACCGCTCCCTCTTCGAGGCCGGCAAGTACCTTCCCCTTGAGGTGCTGGGGGAGCGGAGCGACAACGTCTGCGCCTTCGAGCGGTACAGCGACGGGGAGACGGTCATTGCCGTGGCGCCCCGCTTCTTTACCCGGCTGGGGACGGAGACCTGGGGAGATACGCGGCTCGTGGTCCCCTTTGAGAGCGCCGGCCGCGCCTACCGCAACATCCTCACCGGAGAACGGGTCGTAACCGCACTGCGGGAGAGGCGGACGGTCCTCCCCCTGACCGCGGTGCTGGCGGATTTCCCGGTGGCGCTTTTGGAGGCGGTGGGGGATGAGTGACAACCACTGAATAGCGCGAAGGGACGGAGAACACACAACAAATACGCTGTGCTGCATTTGCGTGCCGTCGGTCCGGCACGCGATGCCAACCTGGATTCTGAGCAGCAACCAGTCGATGTCACCCCATGTTCTCCGTTGCGCTGTGTTATTTGCTTTTCGAGGATGAAAAAGGAGGTACGCCATGACACGCAGAGTATTCTTGCCGGACGACAATCCCCACTGGTACCGGGACGCCGTCATCTACCAACTCCACGTGAAGGCCTTCGCCGATTCCGACGGCGACGGCGTGGGGGACTTCCGGGGCCTTATGGGGAAGCTCGATTATCTCCAGTCCCTGGGGATCACCGCCATCTGGATTCTCCCCTTCTACCCCTCGCCACTGCGGGACGACGGGTACGACATCGCCGACTACTACAGCGTTCACCCCAGCTACAACACCCTGCGCGAGTTCCGGGAATTCCTCCGGGAGGCCCATACCCGCCGCATCCGGGTCATCACCGAGCTGGTCCTCAACCACACCTCGGACCAGCACCCCTGGTTCCAGCGGGCCCGCCGGGCAAAACCGGGCTCGGCCCACCGGGACTACTATGTCTGGAGCGATACCCCCGACCGGTACCGGGAAACCCGGATCATCTTCCAGGACTTCGAGACCTCCAACTGGAGCTGGGACCCGGTGGCCAAGGCCTACTACTGGCACCGGTTCTACGCCCATCAACCCGATCTCAACTTCGACAATCCCCGGGTCCAGGCGGAAATGCTCCGGGTCATCGACTACTGGCTGGGAATGGGGGTCGACGGGGTGCGGCTGGATGCCGTCCCCTACCTTTTCGAACGCGAGGGGACCAACTGCGAGAATCTGCCCGAGACGCACGAGTTCCTGAAAAGGCTCCGGCAGCACGTGGATGCCTCGTTCCCCAACCGGATGCTGCTGGGGGAGGCCAACCAGTGGCCCGAGGACGCCGTGGCCTACTTCGGCGACGGGGACGAGTGCAACATGCTCTTCCACTTTCCTCTCATGCCGCGCATGTACATGGCCATCGAGATGGAGGACCGCTTCCCGGTGGTGGACATCCTCGACCAGACCCCCCCGATCCCCGAGGGGTGCCAGTGGGCCACCTTTCTCCGCAACCACGACGAACTGACCCTGGAGATGGTGACCGACGAAGAGCGGGACTACATGTACCGGATCTACGCCTCGGACCCCAAGGCCCGGATCAACCTGGGCATCCGGCGGCGGCTGGCGCCCCTGCTGGGCAAGGACCGGCGGCGGATCGAGCTCATGAACGCACTCCTCTTCTCCCTTCCCGGCACCCCCGTCATCTACTACGGCGACGAGATCGGCATGGGGGACAACTACTACCTGGGAGACCGCAACGGCGTCCGCACCCCCATGCAATGGAGCCCCGACCGCAACGCCGGGTTCTCCGGCGCCAACCCCCAGCGACTCTTCCTGCCGGTCATCATTGACCCCGAATACCACTACGAAGCGGTAAACGTGGATATCCAGGAACGCAACCCCTCCTCGCTGCTCTGGTGGATGCGGCGCATCATCGCAGTGCGCCGCCGTTACCGGGCCTTCAGCCGCGGCGCCATGGAGGTGCTCTATCCGGCCAACCACAAGGTTCTGGCGTTTCTCCGCCGCCACGAGGACGAGGTGATCCTCGTGGTGGTCAACCTCTCCCGCTTCGCCCAGGCGGTGAGCCTGGACCTGCAGGAATTTGCCGGCATATCCCCCGAAGACCTGTTCAGCCGGAACCGTTTTCCGGTCATCCGCGAAGCGCCCTACCCCCTCACGCTGGGGCCGCACGACCACTTCTGGTTCCTGCTGCGACGCAGGGAGACACCGCTTCAGGCCGAGGGAGAACTGCCGCGGATCAAGCTCCGGGGCGAACTCCCCTGGTGGGAGGCGCTCAGCCAGGCCAGGGGCGACACCCACCTGGAACGGGTGACCACCGACTACCTCAAGCGAAGCGGCTGGTTCCGGGGAAAGGCTCGGGCCATTATCGGCTACGTGCTGCACGACACCGTGCTCCTGCGGCAGGGTGACCGGGTGTTCCCCATCTTCTTCCTTGAGGTGCGCTACCAGGACGGGCCCTCGGAGACCTACCTGATCCCGGTTGCCTTCCTCTCCGGCTCCGGGGCGAAGCGGGTGTGCGCCGAATCCCCCCGGGCGGCCATTGCTGCCCTTGCCGTGGGGGACGAAGAGGGCATCCTCTGCGATGCGGTCCACGACCGGGAATTCAGGGATGCGCTCCTTGCCCTGGCCCTTGGCCGGCGCCGGCTCCACGGCGAGAAAAACGGCCTCGTCGCGCCGGTCCACGCCGGGGCAGTCCGCACCGGCCCCAGGGACGAGACGCATCATCTCACCTCTGAACTCCCCAAGGCGGAACAGACCAACAGCATCATCACGTACGGCGACCGCCACGTGCTCAAGCTCTACCGCAAGGTGGAGCCGGGCATCAATTCCGAGGTGGAAATGGCGCGGTTTCTCACCGCACAATCCAGCTACTCCAACGTTGCCCCGTTCCAGGGGAGCCTGGAGTTGCGATATCCCGGCGCAGAGCCGCGCACGATCGGCCTGCTCCAGGGATACGTACAGAACCAGGGCGATGGCTGGCGGCTCTCCCTCCACATCCTGGGACAGTATTTCGAGCGGATTCTCTCGCGCCGGGGCGAACTGCCTCCCCCGCCGGCGCTGTCTTCGAGCCTCATGGACGGCAGCGCCTGCGCCGTGCCGGAGCCGACGGCCGAGCTCATCGGCGGCTTTTACCTGGAGATGGCAGGACTCCTCGGCCGCCGCACCGCCGAACTCCACCAGGCCCTTGCCGCAGGCGGAAACGACCCGGCCTGGCGACCCGAGGAGTATTCGACCCTCTACCAGCGCGCCGTGTACCAGTCCATGCGCAACCAGGCCCGGCGTACCCTCCAGCTCCTGGCCCAGCGCCGCAAGGAGTTGTCCGCAGACGATCTGGCACCGGTGGACCGGATCCTGGCCGCGGAAAAGGAAATCCTCGCCTGCCTGCGCCCCATCGTCGGCCAGCGGATTCAAGCCATGAAGAGCCGCATCCACGGCAATTTCAGGTTGGAGAAGGTTCTCTTCACCGGCAAGGACTTCATGATCATCGATCTGGAGGGCGAGCCGGATCGGACCCTTGGCGAGCGCCGCATCAAACGCTCACCCCTGCGGGATGTGGCGGGAATGATCCGCTCCTTCCACAACGCTACCCTGACCGCCCTCGCCCGCCACGGGGCGGGCCATCCCGACGACATGTCGCTCCTGGGGCCCTGGGCGGAGGCCTGGTGGTACCACGTAAGCTGCCGCTACCTGGCCGGCTACCTGGAGCGGATGGGCACAAGCCCCCTTGTTCCGACGGAGCGGGGCGACCTGGAAACGCTCCTCCGCTCGTTTCTCCTGGACAATGCCCTCTACGAACTGGGCTACGCCCTCGCCAACCGCCCCGAACGGGTTCCCATCTACCTGCGCGGGGTCGAAACGGTACTGCGGGAGTTTCGCTAACCGCTTCTGTCCCAACGAAAAAAGGAGCCGATCATGGCTCCTTTTTTCGTTGGGACATCCTGTTTCACGCCGTATCCGTTCGACCCTTCCGGGCGCCCCTTGCCCGCGCCCGGTTCACCTCCGACGAGAAAATGAGCTGGGGAGGGAGGTTCTGGGCCCCGAGGATGCTGACCATGAGCTGGAACCCTTCGGAGATGGTTTCGAGCTTCTCCCGGGGGATGGTCTCCAGCCCCGACACGAGAAGTCCCTGGGCCACCTCGGGGGCCCGCGCCACCAGATCCTTCCCCTCTTCCGTCAGGTCGACCATCACCACCCGGCGATCCTCCCGGGACCGGGTCCGCTGCACGAGCCCCCGGGCCTCCAGCCGGTCGATGATTCCCACCACCGTGGCATTATGAAGATAGAGCCTGCGGGCAAGATCGGAAACCCGGAGGGGACCGTGACCGGCAACGACCTTGATGGCCCAGAGCTGGGGACCGGTGAGCCCCGTCTCGCGCATGGCCCGTTTCGAGTGTTCGTTCACCACCTGAAAGACCCGGCGCAGGTTATCGGTCACATCAGCGATAAGTTCATCAGTGGTTTTCATTGTCAGCTCCGGCTTGAAATGGGGGTGGCTGCCTCCAGCACCCATCCTATCGCCGGTTTTAACGTAACACAAGATAATCGGGGGCAATGCGGGGAAAATCTGTTGCCGAATCGTAATTACGGCAGTATATAGTTTGCATACAAACAGTTGAAGCGGGCCTGGCATCCAGCGTTCCGGGCCGCCGGGCCTTCGCGCCCAGGAGCCACATCCTGCCATGAAACCAGAATCCCCCGAAAAAGCAGCCCGTTGGACCACCCCACTGGTCCTCATCAGGGATTTCCACCTGCTGCGGCGGTTCGTCCGAACGCGGCGGGCGGTCTTTTCGCTCCTCTCCCGGGTCCGGATCAGCGAAAACACGCTCATGGCGATTCTCGCCGTGGGGATCGGCCTGCTGGCTGGACTCTGCAACCATGCCTTCCGCTCGTGCATCGACCTGTTCCGCTGGCTCATCATCGACAGCGGCGGACAGCTGACCGGCTACTCGCCCTATGCCTGGAACGCGAACCGTCTCTGGGCCATCGCCTTCCCCGTCACCGGCGCCGTCGTCATGCTCCCCCTGTTTATCAGATTCAGGGAAGACATGGCCTTCGGCTTCCCCCGGTTTCTGGAAACAGTCAACCTGCGGGGCGGACGGCTGCCACTCAGGCTCATGTTCACCAGGGGGATCGCGTCGGCGCTCACCATCGGCTCCGGCGGCTCCGCCGGCCAGGAAGGCCCCATCGCCCAGATCGGCGGCACGGCCGGCTCCGTGGTGGGTCATCTGCTCGGCATGTCGGGAGAACGGCTCAAGGTTCTCATCGGCTGCGGGGTTTCGGGCGGGGTGGCCGCCACCTTCAACGCCCCCCTTGCCGGGGTGTTCTTTGCCCACGAGATCGTCCTTCTCTCCTCCTTCGAGCTCTCTTCCTTCACGAGCATCGTCATCTCGTCAGGCATGGCAACCGTTGTCTCCCGGGCCATGTACGGCGACATCCCCGCCTTTGACGTGCCGGCCTACCAGCTCGTCCACCCTCTCGAACTCGCCCTCTACGCCCTGCTCGGAGTGGTGTGCGGCTGCCTTGCGGCTCTTTTCATCACCGGCTACGGCAAGACCAGGGGCTTCTTTGCACGCCTTCAGGTCAATCCCCTCTGGAAACCGATTCTGGGCGGCTTTCTCGCCGGCTGTGTGGGAGTGCTCCTGCCTCAGGTCCAGGGCAACGGCTATGACTTCATCGAAAAAGCCGTTTCCAACGATGTTGGGTGGCTCCTCGTCACGCTCCTCATTGCTGGCAAGATGGTTGCTACCTGTGTCACGGTCGGTTCGGGGCTGCCCGGGGGAACCTTCGCGCCCTCGCTCTTTATCGGCTCGGTCGCCGGCATGAGCTTCGGCTTCCTGGCGAACGGCCTCTTCCCCTTCCACACCGCAACGCCGGGCGCCTATGCCCTGGTGGGCATGGGAGCGTTCCTCGCCTCGGTCACCCACGCCCCCATGACCGGCATCTTTCTGCTCTTCGAGATGACCGGCTCCTACAAGGTCATCGTCCCGATCATGCTGGCCTGCGCCATCGGCACCGCCGTGGCCCGGCACTTCCATAAGGACGGCATCGACACCGCCGATCTGGCGGCACGGGGGATCGATCTGCGGGCAGGGCGCGAACAGGCGGTGCTGGAACAGATACGGGTCCGGGGTGTCATGGTGCGCGACCCGGAAATACTGCCGGAGACCATGACCATCCGCCAGTTCCTGGCGCGCAGCCACTCCCCGCGCCAGACCACTTTCCCCGTGGTCACTGCCTGGGGAGAGCTTTCCGGAGTCGTGGTCATCCACGATTTTCTCGGAACCGCATTCGAGCCCGGGCTTCTCGACCGGGTCACTCTGGGGGAAATGGCTGCCGTGGACATTCTGACGATCGCCAGCGAAGACTCCCTGGCGGAAGCGCTCCGGGTGTTCGAGCGCACCCCCCTTGACGAACTTCCCGTTGTGGAGCCCGGCGGGCGGAGACGGGTGGTCGGCATCCTCACCCGCCACGCCATTGCCGCTGCCTACAACAGGGCAATGGTGACACAATCGTTCAAGGGCTGAACACGCCACCATCAACCCGCTGTCCATATTCAGTTTTCAACCAACCGGGAAATCAGTGGGATGGCGCGGCGCGAAAACGGGACGCCGCAGCCTGCCTGAGAACTGTCGGGAAAAGAGAAGGCTCCCCTACCCTTCCTCGTCGGAGCAGGATGCTGCAGGTGTCTCGCAGCGATGGTAATCATCATCGAATCGGACGATGTCGTCCTCTCCCAGGTATTCCCCGCTCTGCACCTCGATGATGACGAGGGGTATCTTGCCCGGGTTCTCCAGCCGGTGATTGCGGCCAATGGGGATGAAGGTGGATTCGTTCACGTTCACCGTGTATTCGTCGTCGCCGCAGGTGACCCGGGCCGTTCCGGAAACCACGATCCAGTGCTCGCTCCGGTGATGGTGCATCTGAAGCGACAGCCGCTGCCCCGGCTTCACCTCGATCCGCTTGATCTTGTAGTTCCTGTTCTCTTCGAGAACGGTATAGGTGCCCCAGGGGCGTTCGCCGCGCTCCAGTTCCATCGTCGTGTTCCTCCGTCAGGACAATCCGGCTTCGCGCCGCTTTTCGAGATAGGTGGCAAGGGCTTCGCGCCAGCCTTCCAGTGCGAGTCCCGTGTCACGGGTCAACTTGTCGCAGCAGAGAGCCGAATAGAGGGGACGCGGGGCCGGGCGCCCCAGTTGGGCGGTGGTCTGGGGCCGGACGGTCATCTCCACTCCTGCTTCGGCAAAAATGGCCCGGGCGAACTCGAACCAGGAACAGATCCCCCTGTTGGCGGCATGATAGGTGCCGCGGCAGTTGTTCTCGATCAGTTCGCTGATGGCCAGGGCAAGGTCCACTGTCCAGGTGGGGGAGCCAAACTGGTCGTCCACCACGGCGATTTCGCTCCGCTCCGTCGACAGGCGCAGCATGGTCTCCACGAAGTTCTTGCCACCGAGCCCGTAGAGCCACTGGGTCCGGACGATGAGATGGTCCGGATTCCAGCGGGCCTGTTCCTCGCCCAGAAGTTTCGACCTGCCGTACACGCTCAGGGGATTGACCGGATCATCCTCCTGAAAGGGGCTCCCCTTGGTGCCGTCGAACACGTAATCAGTGCTCACCTGCACGAGCAGCGCCCCGATCTCGCGGGTCACGGCGGCCAGGTGCCCCACCCCCTCGCCGTTCACCGCCATGGCAAGGTCCGCGTTGGTCTCGCAGCCGTCCACATCGGTGTAGGCGGCACAGTTCACCACCACCCGCGGCTTCAGGGTCAGAATGACCCGCCGTACCGATTCCGGCGAGGTAATGTCGATCTCCTCGATGTCGACCCCCCGCACGTCCCCCGGCAGCACCCGCATGAGGTCGCGGCCGAGCATTCCCTTGGCACCGACCACCAGGATCATTGCCCGCCTCCGTACTGTGTTTCGTAGTAATCCCGGTAGGAGCCGGACGTCACCTCGTCCACCCAGGCGCGGTTGGCCAGGTACCAGTCCACGGTTTCGGCAATGCCGCGCTCGAAGGTGTACGAGGGCTCCCACCCCAGCTCCCGCTTGATCTTGGCAGCGCTGATGGCGTAGCGGCGATCATGGCCGAGACGGTCCTTGACAAAGGTGACGAGGCCGCGGCTTTCACCGCCGACCCTGCCAAGCCGTTCATCCAGGAGATCGCAGAGCAGGTGCACGATATCGATGTTGAACCACTCGTTGTTGCCCCCCACGTTGAAGACCTCGCCCGGCTTGCCTTCCTTGAGCACCGTCTCGATGGCCGTGGAATGATCCTTCACATGGAGCCAGTCGCGCACGTTGCGGCCGTCGCCGTACACCGGCAGGGGCTTTCCGGCCACGATGTTGTGGATCATGAGCGGGATCAGTTTCTCCGGGAACTGGAAGGGGCCGTAGTTGTTGGAGCAGCGGGTGGTCAGGACCGGCAGGCCGAAGGTCTCGTTGTAGGCCCGCACCAGCAGGTCGGAACCGGCCTTGCTCGCCGAGTAGGGGGAGTTGGGGGCCAGGGGGGTCTCCTCGGTGAAGTAGCCGGTTTCCCCCAGGGTCCCGTACACCTCGTCGGTGGAAACGTGCAGGAAGCGCAAGCGCTCCGCCGCGCCCGACTTCCAGTGGCGGCGGCTCTCCTCCAGGAGCACCTGGGTGCCGAGGACGTTGGTCCTCACGAAAATCTCCGGTCCCAGGATGGAGCGGTCCACGTGGGATTCGGCGGCAAAGTGGACAACCGCGTCGATCCGCTCCTCGGCCAGGATGCGCCGGACCAGCTCTGCGTCGCCGATGTCGCCCTTCACGAAGCGGTAGGCCGGGTTCTGCTCCACGGCGGTCAAATTGCGCAGATTGCCGGCATAGGTGAGGATATCCAGATTGATCACCCGGCAACCGGGGTTCGCCGGCAGGAAGTGGTTGATGAAATTGGAGCCGATGAAGCCGGCGCCGCCGGTCACGAGCACGGCGGAAGGGGAAAAGGAGTCACCCATGACAACCTCCTGGGAATTAGAATGCCCGTATCTTGCCCACCGACCCGATGCCGGCCAGGGCAAAGGTGACGAAGAACTCGTTGGTATCGGGCCGGTCGCGGTAGGAGAAGCTCACGCTCCAGCACTGGTGCCGGTACTCCAGCGAATAGAAGGACTCGAGGGTCCCCTTGCGATCAAAGGAATACCGGTTGGCGTAAGTGGCGAACACCGGTGAGAACAGGGCCAGCGATGCCTTCGCCTCCAGGTACTCCACCTCGTCCCGGGCGTGGCGGTAGGTGATGCCGGCCGCATTCCCCTTTTCGTCGCGGGCATCGGCCGACACGGCCACCGTGGAAAGGACCGTGCGGTAGGGATTGTAGCGCAGGTCGGTGGATAGCGACACCAGCCGGTGGGGGTGCACCGCGGCCTCCACCTGCACATCGGTAAAGTGCCGCTTCTCATCCACCAGGGTGAGGAGATCGCGGCGGGTGCCGCTGAACTCGTAGCCCTGGGCGATGCGGAGATAGAGCAGGTCCCGGTACTCGGGCGGCTCGTCGCCCCGGTCAAACCGGCCGGTCACGTAATTGGTCAGGGAGTAGACGACCCGGTTCTCGTGCACGATGCGGTCGTTGTAATCGAAGAACGGAAGCGATTCCTGGTCCCGGTCCTGCACGTAGTTGTAGCGAATCTCGGGGATCATCACGTGGCGGACCCGGGGCATGGTGGGACTGGCCGTTTCGAACACCCGCGAAAGCGTTGAGGAAAGCGAGGTCCCGGCCGAAAAGAGCCCCGATCCGCGGATACCTTCGCCGCTCTCCACGCCGTGGGCATAGTAGAGGCGCTGGCGGTAGCCGACCCAGGCGGCGGCTTCCAGGGGACCGAACGGTTTTGCGTACCCCGTGAGCACGGGGGAGAGGTCGAGCCGTTGCCCCTTGATCCCCTCCCTGCGGTAGAAGTTGATGAAATTGGAATCAAAGGAGAAGAACACCGGGGTTTCCCACAGCCGCTGGCGGATGCCCGTCAGGGTTATGGTGGGGAGCTTCTGGAGGGTCTTGCGGTTGTCGGGAACCTCTTCCCGCAGGTCCTGCACGTAGCGGAACTCGCCGGAAAGGATGTGACGATCGAAATACTTGGTGGCCGAAAGGGTGGTCTCCAGTTGGCTCTGGTTGTAAACCCCGCTCTCTTCTGCGTAGTCCCGGTAGAAATTCCGGTCGGCCACCAGGTTGATGTCGGACTTCAGGTTGAACGTATCCGAAACGATCTCCTGGTGCCGCTGGGAGAGGTCGCCCCGAAAACGCTGCTGCTCGGTATCGTAGATGACGAAGCCCCGCAGGTTTCCTTCGCTGCCCCGCTTCCGGATGTAGCGGTAATCCACGCCGAGCCCGGTTCCGCGCTTGGTCAGGATGTCGAGGTTGAAGGTCGCGTCCTGGCTGGGGCTGATGGCCCAGTAATAGGCCAGGTCCACCATGAATCCCTTTTTGCTGGAGTTGCCGGTGCGGGGCGTGAGCAGGCCCGACTGCCGCTCGCGTTTCACGGGATAGATGAGGTAGGGAAAGTAGAGGAGCGGCACGTCCTTGACGTAAAACAGGGCGTTCTTGCCGGTGGCGTAGCCCTCGGCGTTCACGTCGATTTCGGAAGCGGAGAACTTCCAGCTTGGATTGTCCCCGTCACAGGTGGTGAAGACCCCCCGTTCCAGGCGATACGCGTCGGGACCCCGCTTTTCCATCTGCTGCGCCCGCAGGTGGAAGTTGCCCTTGGGCATGAAGGCAGCGCCGTTTTCCACCACGCCGGTGTCGGTCCGGTAGTTGAGCCGGATCCGGTCCGCGCGCAGGGTATCGCCATCGCGCATGAGGATCACGTTCCCCCGGGCCTCGGCCTCCTCCTTGTCGCCGAACAGGAACGCCCGGTCCGAGAGGAGCGTCATCCCCCTCCCCCTGATCCGCACGTTGCCGCTCGCCTCCACCGTGTCGCCGGCCGCCTCATGGGTCAGGGTGTCGGCATCGAGGTAGAACGGCTCCTCGCCCCCGCCAGCGCCCCGGGCCGCGTGGGGCGGGGCCAGGAGCAGCGCGAGAACGATGCCTCCAGCTATACGGATGGGATTCAATGGCATGGACGGTTTCCGTGTCCGGGTCGTTAACTGCACATGAGCGGCATGGCCGGTTGCCGGTCAGCCGCGAAACGGCTCGTATCGCTGCGAGAGAAGAATCGCCCGTGCCTCGCCCACCGTGAAGAGGGAGCCGCAGACGAGAATGAGATCCTGTGCGCCGGCCCGCTGCCGGGCGAGATCGAGCCCCTCGGCTACGGTGCCGCCGGCAACGGCATTGAGCCCTTTCTCCCGGCACAGTTCAGCGAGGCGTCCGGCATCAAGGCTCCGCTCAACCGCGGGCGTGACCGCCACCACCTCATGGGCCAGGGGCAGAACAGGGGCGAGAATCCCCGCCGCATCCTTGTCAGACATGACGCCGGTCACCACGATCAGGCGTTGTCGGGGATAATCGGTCAGCGAGTCGGCGAGCGCCCGGGCACCGTCGGGATTGTGGGCGCCGTCCAGCAGCACCCGCGGGGCGCCGGACAAGAGTTCCATCCTGCCGGGCCAACGGGCCGCATCGATGCCCGCCCGTAGCGCGGAGGAGTCGAGACGGAAGCCGTTATCGGCCAGGATCTCGGCGGCGGCCAGGGCCGTGGCTGCGTTCGCCGACTGATAGCGGCCGCCGATGCCGGGCCGCAGGCCCGCAAGCTGAAGCGACAGCCCGTCATAGACGAGGGACGATTCATCCCACGCGGCGGAAAAATCAGCACCGAAGCATACCAGGGGAGCCCCCAGGCTGCGACCGCGCTCAATGAAGACGTCACGGGCTCCAGCCGGCTGGCGCGAAAGGACCACGGGCCGGCCGGCCCTGATGAGGCCTGCTTTCTCCCGGGCGATGGCCGGGATGGTGTCGCCCAGCCACTCGCAATGGTCGAGGGCAACGGGAGCGATGACCGTCAGGATTCCCGTGGCTGCGCTCGTGGCATCGGCACCGCCTCCCATTCCCGCTTCGAGAACCGCCGCGTCAACCCCTTCCTCGACGAAATGGAGCAGCGCCATGGCCGTCACCACCTCGAAAAAGGTGGTTCCTTCCGGCGCGTTTGCCAGGACCTGCCCGGCCACGCGCGCGGCGCTCTCCTCGGCGATCTCCCTGCCGTTGACCCTGAACCGTTCGGTGAAGCGGGTGAGATGGGGAGAGGTGAAAAGTCCTGCCCGGTATCCCCCCTCCGCCAGAATGGAAGCCAGAAAGGCGGCCGTTGACCCCTTGCCGTTGGTCCCGGCCACATGGACGACCCTGAGCCGTTCCTGGGGGTTGCCGAGCCGCTGGAGGAGAGTGGCGATCCGTTCGAGTCCCGGCCTGATGCCGAAGCGCCGCAGGCCGTAGATATGTGCCAGGATCTCCCCGTAGGTCATTGCTGGCCGGAATTATAGGAAATGGAAGGATAAATGTCCACTGATTTGACTTGGCACGAAAAAGGGGCCGGTCAACGAACCGGCCCCATTCGTGCGTATCCCGGTCGGGAACGGGAGTCAGCCGCGATACAGCATGGAAAGTATCCGGGCGAGGCTCGCCCGCATCTCCTTGCGCTCCACGATGACGTCGACCATGCCATGGTCCAGGAGATACTCGGCCCGCTGGAACCCTTCGGGGAGCTTCTGGCGGATGGTCTGCTCGATGACCCGCGGGCCGGCGAAACCGATGAGTGCCTTGGGCTCGGCCATGTTGACGTCGCCGAGCATGGAGAAGCTGGCGGTCACCCCGCCGGTGGTCGGATCGGTCAGGATGGAAATATAGGGAAGCCCCAGCTCCTTGAGCTTGGCCAGGGCCGCCGAGGTCTTGGCCATCTGCATCAGGGACAGGATGCTTTCCTGCATCCGCGCACCGCCCGAAGCGGAGATGATGATGACCGGGGTCCGCTTCTCGATCCCCCGCTCGATGGCGCGGGTGATCTTCTCGCCCACCACGCTCCCCATGCTCCCCCCCATGAAGGAGAAGTCGAAGACCGCCATCTGCACCGGGATACCCTCAATGGCGCCCTCGCCGCAGATGACCGCGTCGCGCGAGCCCCCCTTGGCAACCGCCTGCTGGATCCGGTCCTTGTAGCTCTTGGAGTCTTTGAAATCGAGGACATCCACCGAGGTCATGACAGCATCGTATTCCGTGAAGCTGCCGGGGTCCAGGAGCAGATCGATCCTCTGGCGGGCCGAGATCCGGTAGTGGTGTCCGCACTTGGGGCAGACATTGATGTTCTTCTCCAGGTCCTTGGTCAGAAGGTTTTCCTTGCAGCTCACGCACTTGGTCAGGAGACCCTCGGGAACTTTCACCTTCTTGTCAGCCGCGCCCGGTGCCTTGTCGCGTTTGAACCACGCCATGTCGTCACTCCGTCGGGACGTTCGCATCCCGGATTTTTTAGTGAAATTGAAAAGTTTTATTACCAAAAAAGTCAGCTAAAGTCAATTTCCGATCGCTTCGCGCAGCGCGGAAACGAAGGCTGTGACCTCTCGCCCGAGCTCGGGGCCCGTGAAGCGCTCGAACAATTTGACGATGGCGCTTCCCACCACCACGCCGTCGGCCGAGGCGGCCACCTGGGCAGCCTGGCCGGGGGTCGAGATGCCGAAGCCGACCACGACCGGCACGGCGACCGCCCCGCGAATGGCGGCCACATTGGCGGAAACGGATTCCTCCACGCCGTTCCGCGCACCGGTCACCCCGGTCACCGACACGTAATAGACGAAGCCGCGAGCCTGCCGCGCCACTTTCCGGATGCGCCCCTCATCGGAGGTGGGGGTAAGGAGAAAGATGACATCGAGCCCGTGGCGGTCGGCACATGACGTGAACTCAACCGCCTCCTCCGGGGGGAGGTCAACCAGGAGCACGCCGTCGACCCCCGCGGCCGAGGCATCCGCCGCAAAGCGCTCAGGGCCGTGGATCAGGATCGGATTGTAGTAGCCCATGAGCACGATGGGCACCTGGCAGCGGGTGCGGACGCGGCGCACCATGTCGAGGATCTTCGGCAGGGTCGTCCCCGCGGCGAGCGCCCGTTCGGAAGAGAGCTGGATGGTGGGGCCGTCGGCCATGGGATCAGAAAAGGGAACGCCCAATTCCACGATGTCGACGCCGCTCTCAGCCAGAAGCGGAATCAGCGCTTCCGTGGCGGCCAGGTCCGGGTCCCCGGCGGTGATGAAGGTGACGAGGGCCTTGCGGCCGTTATGTTTCAACTCGGCAAACGTGCCAGCGATTCTGCTCATGGGAAGCCTTTCGGAATGGTTGCCGGTCTGGGTTTCAGGGAGTGCGCAGGTCCCCGGCCCCGGTTCCGGGGTGCCGATCCTCCACCTTGAAACTGCTCATCCCCCGCTCAAGGACCTCCAATTGGCGGGACAGCCGCGAAACCGCATCGTCCATCATCCGCGCCGAGCCGAGGTTGGTCGAGGTCGACTCCTGGATGTCTTCCACGGCGCGGATGATCTGGTCGCTGCCCCGCGACTGCTCGTCGCAGGCCCGCTTGATCTGCTGGATCATGTCGGTGATGTTCTCGGTGGAACGGGCGATGAACGAGCCCACCTTGCTCTGCTCACGGGTGGAGATCCTGACCTGGGAGGTAAGCCCCTTCATCCGCTCCGCGGCGGCCATGATCATGTCGCTCCCCTTGCCCTGCTCACGGGTGGCGCTGGCCACCTGGGCGATCATGTCTGAAACCCGCTCCATGGCGCTGCGGATCATCTGGCTTCCCTTGGCCTGTTCCATGGTGGCCCGGGCAATGCTCTCCACCTGGGTCGTGGCCCCCTGGACGCCGGAAACGATCTTGGCCAGGGCCTCGCCCGATTTATGGGACAGGGCCTCGCCGTCGGCGATGCTCTTTTCGGCCAGGTCGATGGCCTCCACGGCCCGGGCGGTTTCGTCCTGGACCCCTTTGATCAGTTGGGCGATCTCGCGGGTGGAACTGGTGGTCCGCTCGGCCAGTTCCTTGATCTCGTCGGCCACAACGGCGAATCCCTTGCCGTGTTCGCCCGCCTGGGCCGCGATGATGGCGGCGTTCAGGGCCAGCAGGTTGGTCTGCTCGGCCACCTCGTCGATGACCGACAGAATCGCGCCGATGTCGGTGGCCCTGACGGAAAGGGTTTCGATCACTTCCGAGGTGATCCGGGAAGAACGCTTGATCTCGTGGATACCGGCAATGGTCGCTTCAACCGAGGCCTTGCCCATTTCCGCATCCCGCCGCACCTCTTCGGAAATGGCAGCGGTCTCCATGGCGTTTTTCTCCACCTGCCTGATCGAGCTGTCCATCTCGGCCACGGACGAGGCAGTGGTGGTGGTCACATCCTGGAGGCTCACGACGCTGTTGGCGATCTGCTTGATGGACGCGGCCATCTCCATCACCGAAGAGCTCACCTCCTCAACGGCCTGGGCCAGGGAGTCCACGTTCACGGCCACCTCTTCGATGCTGGCGGCCATTTCAAGGATCGACGACGAGGTTTCCGAGGCGGAAAGGGAGAGGCCGTCGACGCCGCGGGACACCTCTTTGATGGAGGTATTGATCTGGGCAACGGCCGACGAAGTCAGGGACACCCCCTCGGCCTGGACTTCCGCCGCAGCCATGACCCGGCGCGAAGCCTCGAAGATGTTGGCGGAAATCTGCCCCACCTCCACCAGGGAGTGGTTCACCTTCCGGACCAGCTCTCCCAGCATTTCCAGCATGATGTTGAAGTCCCGGCCGAGCAGCGACAGCTCGTCCGTGGCACTGGTGGTCACCCGGACGGTCAGGTCCCCCTCCGCCCCCTTGTTCAGCGCCTTGACCATCATGTTCACCCGCCGGATGATGTTGCGGGTGGCCACGACGCCGAAGACGAAGGCCAGCACGGCAGCCCCGATGATGACGATGACGAAGGTGATGCTGACCGAAGCCCGGATCTGGCGCGTTTCCTGCCCCACCGCCTGCATCAGCCCCTTGACCGTCTCGATGAGGTCATCGATGTCGCGGGCAACGAATTCGCTCGCCCCGGACAGTTCGGAGATGAGCCGGGACTCAACGAGCGCCGAAGGGGACTCCGAGCCGCTCAGGACCCCTGCCTTGTAGGCGATGATCTTGTCCGCCACCTTTTCATACTCGCTCCAGGTCTCCATGAGCGCCTTGGCGTGCTCTTCCATGACGGTATCGACGGCGCCCAGCCGGATGCCCAGGGCCGGGTCACCCTTGCGCAGCGCATTGCTGTAGCGCCTGAAGATGTCCCGGTTCTTGTGGTAGGACTCCACGTTCGTCGCCATGGTCTTGGCATCCACGTGCCCCATCATCGCTTCCAGCAGGGCGACGCGGCTGGTGCGCTCGGCGGCCTGGAGCTGCAACGCCAGCTTCTGCTGGTCCGCACGGGTCTGCATGAGATCCGAAACCCGGCTCCCGACCATCCCGATGGAGCGGATGCCGATAAATCCTGTGACAGCGACGATGACGGCCATGATGGCAAAGGAGCCGATGAGCCGGTAACCGAGTTTCATTTCCTTGAACATGGCGGAGAACTCCGAAGGGACACGTAGAGGTGATGGATTCTGATATATCAGAGGGGTGTCCGCATTATCAAGCGAAAAGGAGGCGCCACGCCGGTGATGCGTGACGCCGCATGGGGTGCACGATCAGCGCCGGAGGCTGTTGATGGCTCCTGTGAATCCTTTAAGGATCTCTGCGGGACGGTACCGCTGCGGTACTGAAAAAGTGCCCGTCGAGCTCACCGGCACCAGCCTGGCCCCCAGGGGAGTCTCGACCTCCAGCGCCCCGGTCAGCCGGTAGGGAATCGCGGCCGGGTCCGGATGCCGCTTGAGAATCTCCATGACAGAGCGGAAGGGGACGCGGAAAGGAAGGCGCACATCGGTAGTGGCGGTGCCGGGGAATTCGATGCGCCGTCGGTCTCCCCCCGTGGTCAGGGGGAGAGCCAGCACCTGGAGATCATAGCTGTACCCGGTCAGCGTCAGGGCAAAGGAGTTGTTATTGGTCACGCCGAGAAGCAGCTCGATATCGACCCCGTCCGCTCCGATGCGGGTCACTGCCACATCCTTGACCGCGACCCGCGGTTCGGAGAGGAACAGGGAGCAGCCCGAAAGAAAGAGCAGCATGAATGAGGCAAACACTACCTGTTTCACGGGAAAGCCACTCCTGTCATGAAGCCTGCTCCACTTCGATGCGGAGCTCCTGGGCCCGCACCGGAAGCGACGGCTCCAGTTCACGGAGGATCTCTCTCCGGTAGCGGCGCCGCTTGATCTCGTAGGCATCGGCCTCGGGGCCGACGCCACAGTAAAGTTTCTTGGCACGGACAAGGTCGCCGTTTGCCATGTCGAGCTTGCTGTAGAGCTCCCGCACGGCGGCTTCGGCGCACTTCTCGTCGTCCTGCATCTCCTCGGGCCGGTAACCGTGGCTGGCGGCGCGGTACGGCATCAACTGCCACACGCCGAGCGCCCCTTTGGGCGAGACTGCCTTGGCATTGAATCCGAGGGAACCGGTTTCCGAGAGGGCTATTTCCGCCAGGTCGAGCGGCATGAGGTCGGTGCCGAGGGTTTTCAGGTAGCAGAGGGCTGCGAGCTTGTGGGCGCGCTCAGGGGTCGTCCTCTTGGCGAAGACGACTGCGATGGCCCGGGCCTGGCGCTGTCGTTCATCATACTCGACGCCTTGCTCCATGAGCCTGCGGACCTCCAGATCGGTCGCGGCGGCGAAGTGTGCCGTCGGACCGGCTTCCTTGCGAAGTCCGCTCTGGTTGCAGGAGACGCTGAAGAGCATCGTTCCTGCCAATACTAGTATCATCTTTTTCATAGTGGTTTTTTGGTCGGGGTACGCAGCTTTGCCGGACGGTCCGAAGTACGGGCGGTGATCAGTGGGAACGGCTCCGGCTGAAACCTCCTTTCAGTAAATTTCGGCCTCGCCCCGGACAGCGGGCGGGACCAAACGGGGACGGCAACGGGGCCGCCCGATGGCTATGGACAGGTTGGTCAATGAATGAGAACCGTTGCAGAAACGGCAAAAGGACCCCTGTGGGGTCCTTTCCCTGTGCCTGTTCTATTTTACAGGCGAAATAAGTTATAAGTTAAAACAGTTTGCCTTGTCAAGCTTTTTTCTGAGATTCGCCTCTACTTTCAATATGTTACACTGCATTTTCAGCGAATTTCCCCCGGATATCGAGCACCTAAAAGCATACCCCCATGGCATCGGCCACGGTATGAATATCCTTGTCCCCCCGGCCCGAGAGGCAGACCACGATGGTCTGCTCCTTCGGCAGCGTCGGCGCCAGCTTCACCACGTGGGCGATGGCGTGGGACGACTCCAGTGCCGGCATGATCCCCTCCTCGCGGGTAAGGAGCGTGAAGGCCGCCAGGGCCTCCTCATCCGTAACCGACACGTACTCGGCCCGGCCCGCATCCTTGAGCCAGGCATGCTCCGGGCCGACGCCGGGGTAGTCGAGACCCGCGGATATGGAGTGGGCATTGGCGATCTGGCCGAACTCGTCCTGAAGCAGGTAGGTCTTGTTGCCGTGGAGGACCCCGACGCTCCCCGCGCACAGGGGCGCCGCGTGGGCGCCGGAGGCGATGCCGTGGCCCGCCGCCTCCACCCCCACCATCCGCACTTCGCGGTCATTGAGGAACGGATAGAAGAGCCCCAGGGCGTTGCTGCCGCCGCCGACGCAGGCCACCAGCACATCCGGCAGCCGCCCCTCGACCTTCCTGTGCTGGGCCTTGGCCTCCCGGCCGATGACCGCCTGGAAGTCGCGCACCATGGCCGGATAGGGGTGGGGCCCCGCCACGGTGCCGATCACGTAGAAGGTGTTGTGGATGTAGGTCACCCAGTTGCGCAGGGCCTCGTTCATGGCGTCCTTCAGGGTGGCGGTCCCGGCGGTCACCGGCGTGACCGTGGCGCCCAGGAGCTTCATCCGGAAGACGTTCAGGGCCTGGCGCCGGATATCCTCCTCCCCCATGAAGACTTCGCACTCCATGCCGAACAGGGCCGCGATGGTGGCCGTGGCCACCCCGTGCTGCCCCGCGCCGGTCTCGGCGATGACCCGCTTCTTCCCCATCCTTTTGGCCAGGAGCCCCTGGCCGATGGTGTTGTTCACCTTGTGGGCGCCGGTGTGGTTCAGGTCCTCGCGCTTGAGGTAAATCTTCGCGCCCCCGAGCTTTTGCGTGAGCTTTTCGGCGAAATAGAGCGGATTGGGCCGCCCCACGTACTGGCGGAGGTAGTAGTCGAACTCCTCCTTGAACTCGCGGTCGTGCCGGTAGTGGTTGTAGGCCTGCTCCAGCTCCAGCAGGGCCGGCATGAGGGTTTCCGGCACGTAGCGGCCGCCGAACTGGCCGAAGTGGCCCTGCCTGTCGGGTAATTTCATATATCCTCCAGTGGTTGTATTCGTGTAGTGGTCACGGTGGCTGATAGCCGGAAACCGAGGCCGACCATTCTCGCACATCAGGGCAAGCCCCATCAAGGGGCAGTGATCATTGTAAACCGGTCGTCAAGGATATCCGCCAGGAGCGGCCGCACATCCTGCCAGGCCAGGCCGCCCCCGCCGCAGCCGGGACGTGGGACGATGACGCGGGGCCACCCTTCCCGGTCGGCAAACGCCCGCAGTTCCGCGGCGGAGCGCCGGATCAGCCGCAGGTCTGGATTCGCCCACGGGCTCTCCTCCACGGGAAAGCTGACGAGTCCGTCGCCGATGGCGTGGACATGGTTTCCCCCTTCGGACAGCACAGCACCGAGCCGGGCCGGCAGATCAGGGAAGCGCTCCCGAGCCTGCCGGGCACAGCCGCGCCCCAGAACGGCCTCCCCCTTCTTTGTCAGGTGGCCGTTGGTGGTGATGCAGATAATTGCGGTGCCGAGGTGGTCCCAGATGTTGCCGGTTGTTTCCTTCATTGGGGGGCCTTATAAGAGTTGGGCATCACTGCTCAAGATTTCCCCAGCGAAGAAAGAAGGCGAAGAATGGATCAGTAATATGCAATTTTTTCTCGTCTTCCTCAAAGTCTATGACAGGAGTTGAGCTTTGATCAGTTGCAGCTATTGTGGCCATATGCTTGAGGACCCGAGCGACTTCGTGCAATTGCGGAATCTGGGCGCCAGAGACGTCTCGAATCGCAGTCCTCAGTTCCTCGTACTCAAGTGTCACAAGTCCTGGCCGTAAATGCGCCAGGCCGTGCAAAACTAGTTGATAAATGTCTACAGTTTTGCCGTTTTTCAGCTCTCGCTGTAAACGGTCAGTCCGCTGACGTGGCCCCCGAGCAAGTTTTTCAAATATTGGCCTTCCTATGGTCTCGGCTACGTCTTGAAAAATGTTTTCAGCTTGAACTTTGGTAATTTCAAGATGTTGAACCTCTTTTTTGGACTCCACCCGCAGCAACTTGCTTATCCCTCGGCAAAAATCCTGCATCAAGTGAGGACTACCTATAGCTTCAGAAGAAAGTCGGCTGTTGAAGGCAGAAGGCACCTGACAATTTAAGAGATTGAATCCAACATTTGGGATGTATTCGAGTTCGTCTGACGTCCATGTAGGGATATCGATAGGTGAAATACGACCAGTCATTTCCTTTTCAACTTTCAGGGCATCATAACGTCGGTGGGGTATTGCTATGATCACTACGGGCAGGCCATCAAATATAAGGGGCTTCAATGCGCGTACGATGCTTCCCTGCATATCCCGAGGGATGTAGTGAAAGTCATCCACAACGAGTGGAATATGGGAAGAACGCAGGCCATTGAGGGCAACTACACGGGAGGAAATCGTGCGACTGCTCGCAACAGTTGTACCACGAGTCTTTTCGAGTTCAGCGCTTATCTCTCCTGATCCTTTTGCTAGAAATAAATTGGCTTCAGCTGTTCCCTTGCCACCTATTTTACTAGCTGTTTCGCTACTGTCTTCCTTCTCTACAGATTGAAATAGTTGTAATTGTTCAATTATCACCTGCCAAAAATCATCTTCCTGTGACACAATACCTCCATCTATCCATATACTCTCTTCAGGAGGTAGAACTTTTCTTGCTAGGACCGTCTTCCCTGACTTTGTTTGACCAGTGACCGTAACCAGTTTGCAGAGGTTATCTTTGACCTCGGCCAATTTTTCTTCCAAGTTCAAATCAACCCTTGGATTATACGTATGTCGCGGAAATCCACCTGGGACAAAAATATCTTGATACCGTAGCATTACTGTCCTCCATTCTTACTAAGTAGTGCACAAATTACATGACATGGATAAATTGGGTCAAAACTTCAGAGTCAGGTCTACACTTTGACAAACATTCCGACGCGCCCCTTATCTTCTATAGCCATACAAGAAAAGGGGATGGAAATCCTTCCGCCCCCTTTTCCGATTGACTGACTGTCTCTGACTACCACCCCTTCGCCCGTCGAATGAACTCCCGCACCTTCGCCCCATCCTTCCGGCCGGGCGCGCTTTCCACGCCGCCCGAGACGTCCACGGCATAGGGCTTCACCGTTTCCACCGCTTCCCGCACGTTGTCGGGGGTGAGTCCCCCGGCGAGGATGAGCGGGCCGAACGCCTTTGCCGCAGCTGCGATGTCCCAGTTGAAGGTGAGGCCGGTGCCGCCGTAGGCCTTGGGGGAATAGGCATCCAGCAGGTGGGCCGCCACGCGGTAGTGCCGGATCGGGTCGAGGCTGGTGATGTCCTTCACCCTGAAGGCCTTGATCACCCGACGCTCCACGGCGGCGCAGAACTCGGGCGGCTCGTCGCCGTGGAGCTGGACCAGATCGAGACGGCAGCGGGCGGCCGTGTCGTTGACGAATGCCAGGGGACGGTTCACGAAGAGCCCCACGGTCTGGATAAACGGCGGGAGCCCGGCGATGATGCCGGCGGCCTGTTCGGGCGTCACGTGGCGGGGCGATTCGTCGTGAAAAACGAAGCCCAGGGCGTCGGCCCCGGCCTCCACCGCCACGAGGGCATCCTCAAGGGATGTTATGCCGCAGATCTTGACGCGGACCATCCGTTCACAGTTCCACCTTGGGCAGTTTGGCCAGGGACTCCCGGATCATCTCCTCGGGGTATTCGACGTCTTCCAGGCCGCCGGAGAGGTAGGCGTCGTAGGCCACCATGTCCAGTTGGCCGTGGCCCGAGAGGCAGAAGAGAATGGTCTTTTCCTTCCCCTCCTCCTTGGCGATGACTGCCTCGTCAATGGCGGCCCGCACCGCGTGGGACGATTCGGGGGCCGGCACGATCCCCTCGTGCCGGGCAAAGAGGTGGGCTGCCTCGAAACAGGCGGTCTGGCGGTACGACTTGGCCTCGATGAGGCCGGCATGGTGGAGCTGCGACACCAGGGGCGACTCGCCGTGGTAGCGCAGCCCGCCGGCGTGGATACCGGGCGGCATGAAGTCGTGCCCCAGGGTGTACATCATGGCGATGGGGGCCATCTTGGCGGTGTCGCCGTAGTCGAAGGCGTAGATCCCCTTGGTCAGGGTCGGGCACGAGGCGGGCTCCACGGCCAGGCAGCGGACGTTCTTGCCGGCTGCCCGGTCGGCCAGGAACGGGAAGGCCGTGCCGGCAAAGTTGGAGCCGCCGCCGCAGCAGGCGATGACCACGTCGGGGTAGTCGCCGGCCAGGGCCAGTTGTTCCCTGGCCTCCTGGCCGATGATGGTCTGGTGGAGGCAGACGTGGTTCAGGACGCTGCCCAGGGCATAGTTGGTGTCGGCCCGGGAGGCGGCATCCTCAACCGCCTCGGAGATGGCGATGCCGAGGCTGCCGTTGCTGTCCGGGTCGTGGGCCAGGATGGAGCGCCCGGCGTTGGTGAACTCGGACGGCGACGGGATCACGTTGGCCCCCCAGAGCTGCATCATGCTCTTGCGGTACGGCTTCTGGGTGCACGACACCTTGACCATGTAGACCGTGCACTCGAGCCCGAACATGGAGCAGGCCAGGGCCAGGGAACTCCCCCACTGCCCGGCGCCGGTCTCGGTGGCCAGGCGCCGGATGCCGGCCTGCCTGTTGTACCAGGCCTGGGGAATGGCGGTGTTGGGCTTGTGCGAGCCGGCCGGGGACACCCCTTCGTACTTGTAGTAGATCTTGGCCGGGGTGCCGAGGGCCTGCTCCAGCCGGTGGGCACGGTAGAGGGGGGACGGCCGCCAGAGCCGGTAGATCTCCCGCACCTCTTCCGGGATCGGGATCCACCGTTCGCCCGAAACCTCCTGCTCGATGATGGCCATGGGGAAGATGGGGAGGAGGTCGTCGGGGGTCACCGGCTGAAGGTTCCGGGGGTTGATGACCGGCGCCAGGGGGCCGGGCATGTCGGGGATGATGTTGTACCAGTGGGTCGGGATGCGGCTTTCGTCCAGCACTATTTTAGTTTGCATCGGATCTCCTTTGCGATGGCGTCTGTCTGATCGTGGGGGTCACTGAACTACCCCAGAAGTTCCCGCAACGTGGCCCCGATATCCTCCTCCCGCATGAGGGACTCGCCGATGAGGAAGCCGTGGGCGCCGGCAGCCTGGAGGCGGAGGATGTCGTCGCGGCTGGTGATGCCGCTCTCGGCCACCACGAACCGGTCGGCGGGGATCATGGGGATGAGCCGCTCGGTGGTGCCCAGGTCGGTGACAAAGGTGCGGAGGTTGCGGTTGTTGATCCCGATCAGGGTGCAGCTCGACGCAAGGGCCGTCTCCAGCTCCTGCTCGTCGTGGACCTCCAGCAGCACGTCGAGATACTGCTCCCGGGCAAACCCGGCCAGATCCTCGATCTGCGCCGGTTCCAGCATGGCGGCGATGAGGAGGATGGCGTCGGCACCGGCGGCGCGGGCCTCGTACACCTGATAGGGGTCGAACAGGAAATCCTTGCGCAGCAGCGGCAGCCGCACCTGTTCCCGGATCAGGGCCAGATAGCGGAGGTTGCCCAGGAAGAACTGCTCGTCGGTCAGGACCGAGAGGCAGGCGGCGCCGTTCTGCTCGTAGGTCTCGGCGATCTCCAGGGGATCGAAGTCGGGGCGGATGACCCCCTTGGAGGGGGACCCTTTCTTCACCTCGGCGATGACGGCGGTCCAGCCGGAGGCGTGGCAGTCCCGCAGGGCACGTTCGAAGCCGCGGGGCTGGTCCTCCAGGTCCGCGATGCGGGCCTTCACCTCGGCCAGGGGAGAGGCGGAGCGGGCCGCGGCCACTTCGCCCCGCTTGTGCTCGACGATCTTCTTCAGGATATCGGGGGTATCGGTCATGGGTTTACTCGTTGGTCAGGGTGATGAGTTCTTCCAGCTTTGCCAGGGCACGGCCCGAGTCGATGGCCTCGGCGGCGATGCGGACCCCTTCGGCCGGGTCAACGGCCTTGCCGGCGGCCACCAGGCCGTAGGCGGCGTTCAGGAGCACCACGTCGCGGCGCGGCCCCTTCGCTCCTTCAAGGATGCCGCGGACGATGCGGGCATTGCCGGCCGCGTCGCCGCCGCGAAGCTCTCCGGGGGGACAGAAGGCGAACCCGAACTCCTCGGGCGTGATGGTCCGCACCGACACCCCCTCCCGGGTCACCTCGGCGAGGCGGGTTTCGCGGGTGAGGGTGATCTCGTCCATGCCGTCCATGCCGTGGACCACGAAGCCCCGGCGGCAGCCCAGCTTGTGAAGGACGCGGGCCAGGGGCTCCACCAGTTCCTCCCGGTAGACGCCCAGCACCTGGCAGTCGGCGCCGGCCGGGTTGGTGAGGGGGCCGAGGATGTTGAAGATGGTCCGGATGCCGATCTCCTTGCGGGGGCCGATGGCGTGCTTCATGGCGCCGTGCAGGGCCGGGGCGAAGAGGAAGCCGATGCCGATCTTCGCAATGGCGTGCTCCACGGTCTCCGGGGTCACGTCCAGGTTGACGCCCAGGGACTCCAGCACGTCGGCGCTGCCGCAGGCCGACGACACGGCCCGGTTGCCGTGCTTGGCCACCTTGACCCCGCAGGACGCCACCACGAAGGCGACGGTGGTGGAGATGTTGAAGGTGTTGGTGCCGTCCCCGCCGGTGCCCACCACGTCCAGGATCGTTTCCTGGTCGATGTTGATGTCGTCCCGGTCGATATCGAGGACCCCCTTGCCGACCCGGATGGGGGTGGCCCGATCCCGCATGACGCGGGCCGCGCCGGTGATCTCCTCCACCGTCTCACCCTTCATCCGCAGGGCGGTGATAAAGGCCGCGATCTGGGCCGGGGTCGCCCCGCCGGACATGATCTGGTCCATCACCTCGATCATTTCCGCTTCCGTGAGGTCGATGCGCTCGACAACCTTGGCGATTGCTTTTTTGATCATTGTACCTTCCTCGTGAAACGTGGATTTCGTGCAAGGTCAAGGCGTCCGGGAAAAGCCAGCGCAGGCGTATCGATCAGTACGTCGAGCATGTCTTTCCGCAGGACAACGCGGAGATTGCGGAAAAGCCGCGTTTCACTTCGTCATCTCCAGGAAATTACGGAGCAGGTCCATCCCCCCCTCGGTGAGGATCGACTCGGGGTGGAACTGGACCCCCCAGACCGGCAGGTCCCGGTGGGCGAGGCCCATGATCTCCCCCTCATCCACCCAGGCGGTGATCTCCAGGCAGTCCGGGAAGCTGGCCCGCTCTACCACCAGGGAGTGGTACCGGGTGGCATTGAAGGGGTTGGGCAGCCCCCGGAACAGCCCCTGTCCGTTGTGATGAATCGGGGAGGTCTTGCCGTGCATCAGGGTGGAACTGCGGACCACCGTGCCGCCGAAGGCCGCGCCGATGGACTGGTGCCCCAGACAGACGCCCAGGATCGGAATCTTCCCGGCAAAATGCCGGATGGCGGCGACCGATATCCCGGCCTCCTCGGGGGAGCAGGGTCCGGGGGAGATGACCAGGCGCCGGGGCGCCAGGGCCTCGATCTCATCCAGGGTAATGCCGTCGTTGCGGAAGACCCGCACATCCTCGCCCAACTCGCCGAAGTACTGGACGATATTGAAGGTGAAGGAGTCGTAGTTGTCGATCATCAGGAGCATGAATCAGATAACCTCAGGCGGCAAGATCGGTAATATCGACGATGGCGTGTCGCGACCGGGCATCTTCCACTATCTTTTCGATTCTGGCGGCGGTGGCGTCGTCAATCCAGTCGGCACCGCATTGTGAGCACACGGTGGCCGGGACATTCCTGACCACGACCACGCCAAAACCCAGGTCAGCCGTAAACGTCGTCTTTCCTGCTTCCATGTCCCCGCCGCATAACGGGCAGACGCCAGTATTTTCGCTCATCATGGCAACCTCCGGGTCTTGAAATCCGCCTCGAAATGCCGTGAATCAGGCCGATACACGGTTATCACGTAGCAACTCCCCGACGTTTCATCATAGGCCGCGACCACGTGGAGCGGGTCGCCGGCAGGGAATCCGAGTACCAGAATGCTCGGCAGGGGTTTATCTTTCTCGTACACCTCAATGACATCACCGTCACTGAGACAGGTCAATACCATTTGTCGGGAAATGCCGCGCTCAAGCATCCTGGTCAAAGCGTGTCGTTGCCACGATATCTTTCCCAAGACAACGGCCTGTTGCAGCTTTCTCGCGTCCATAACCGGCTAATCCAACCCCTTTTCCGCCGTCTCGATGGCCTTCACCACGGCCATGGCCTTGTTGACCGTCTCCTGGTACTCGGAGGCCGGGTCAGAGTCGGCCACGATGCCGGCCCCGGCCTGGAGGTGCACCATGCCGTCGCGGATGACGAGGGTGCGGATGGCAATGGCCAGGTCCATGGTGCCGGAGAAGGAGAAGTAGCCCACGGCTCCGCCGTAGACTTCCCGGCGCACCGGCTCCAGCTCGTCGATGATCTCCATGGCCCGCACCTTGGGGGCGCCGGAGAGGGTGCCGGCCGGGAAGGTGGCCCGCACCACGTCGAAGGCGTCCCTCCCCTCGGCCAGTTCGCCCTGGACGTTGGAAACGATGTGCATCACGTGGGAATAGCGCTCGATCACCATGAGCTCCGACACCTTCACGGTGCCGGTGCGGCAGACCCGCCCCAGGTCGTTGCGCCCCAGGTCCACGAGCATCACGTGCTCGGCCCGCTCCTTG
Source organism: Geobacter sp. PheSNFMC (assembly GCF_059620965.1). Classification (NCBI taxonomy): domain Bacteria; kingdom Pseudomonadati; phylum Thermodesulfobacteriota; class Desulfuromonadia; order Geobacterales; family Geobacteraceae; genus Geobacter; species Geobacter sp. PheSNFMC. The sequence continues at coordinate 8,273 of NZ_JCAMRN010000031.1, read as the reverse complement.
GGGTCGGCCAGGAGTTCCTCGGCCAGTTGCTCGTCCCGCTCGGGCGTGGCGCCCCGGGGACGGGTGCCGGCGATGGGGCGAAGCTCCACGCGGCTCCCCTCCCGGCGCACCATGACTTCGGGCGAAGCGCCGACCACCAGGGTATCGTCCAGGCGGAGGAAAAACATGTAGGGCGACGGGTTCAGGGTCCGCAATACCCGGTAGATGTCGAGGGGATCCACGGTGAGCTCGCCGGAAAAGCGCTGGGACAGGACCACCTGGATGATGTCGCCGGCCCGGACGTACTCCTTGGCCCGTTCCACGGCATCCTCGAACGCCTCCCGGGTGACGTTGGAAGAAAAGGAGACCTTCCGGGCCGCGGCCGCGGCGGGCTGGGCCGGAAGCGGCGCCTTGAGCCGGGCGATGATCCCCTCGATCCGGGCAACGGCGTCGGCATAGGCCGCTTCGACGGAAACGCCCTCGTCCAGGTGGGCATTGGAAACCACTGTGATCTTCTGGCGCATGTTGTCGAAAATCACGATGGTGTCGGTGATGAGGAAGCAGGAGTCCCAGGCGCCGATCACGGCGGGTTTGTCCGTGGGAAGCCGCTCGAAGTGGCGGACCATGTCGTAGCCGAGGTACCCCACGGCGCCGCCGAAGAAGCGGGGAAGCCCGGGGATCTCCACGGGCCGGAACCGGGCCAGGAAATCGCGGACAAAGCCGAGGGGGTCGTCCGTCGTCACTGCACGGGTCTCGCCGTTGGTGATGATCTCGACGGTGTTGCCCCGGCTGCGGATGACCGTGGAAGGACTGGCGCCGAGAAAGGTATAGCGGGCCCACTTTTCGCCCCCCTCGATACTCTCCAGGAGAAACGCGTAGCGGCCGTCGTCGAGCTTGCGGAAGGCGCTGACCGGGGTGTCCATGTCGGCCATGATCTCGCGGCAGACAGGAATCAGGTTGCCCCGGGCGCCCAGGGCGCGGAAGGTATCCACATCGGGGAAATACACAGGGAGGCTCCGGAACGGGTCGGCACGGGAGGTGGAACGGAAAAAAGACCCTTTTTAGAATGGGTTAAACTAGCACGGTATACGGCGGAGTGTCAAGAAAGGGCGCAGGAGGAAAAGGTACGGACCGGGCGTCAGGTGGGGCATCGACTCCAGGAAAGAGTTGGACTCCAACAAGCCGCCGGGGGCATTGGCATAGCCGTGCCCGCCCGCCGGTCGACCGGCGCAGTGGCGCCGCCACGGTCCGCATCGGCAATGGGGCGCCTCGCTTCTCAGTGCTCACCCTTTAGGGATCTGCTCCATGCTGCCCCCCTCGGACTGCCCCAGGGTGAAATACACGGTTGCCCCCTTGCCCACCTCGCCCTCGGCCCAGACGCGGCCACCGTGGCGCTGGACGATCCGCAGGACCGTGGCGAGCCCGATGCCGGTCCCCTCGAAATCCTCGGCCCGATGGAGCCGCTGGAACGGGCGGAACAGCTTGTCCACGTAGCGCATGTCAAAACCGGCGCCATTGTCGCTGACAAAGATGGCCCGGGTGCCGCCGATGTCGGTCGCGCCGACCCGGATGTGGGCCTCCTCGTTTTTCGCCGTGTACTTCCAGGCATTGTCCACGAGGTTGGCAAGGGCGACGCGCAGAAGCGTCGGGTCCCCCTCCGCCGTGATTCCGTCTTCGATCTCGAAGGAAACCCGCCGCTCCGGCCAGCTCTCTTGGTGCTCCCGGGCCAGCTCCCGTCCTATCCGGCTCAGGTTCACCCGCTCCCGCCTCATGATCTCGCGGGAAACGCGGGACAGATCCAGGAGGTCGTCGATGAGCTGGCCCATGCGCCGGGCCGCGCTCCTGATCCGTTCCAGGTACATCTTTCCGTCGTCGGGAAGAACGTCGCCGCACTCATCCATCAGCGCCAGGCCGAACCCGTTTATGTGGCGCAAGGGCGCCCGGAGGTCGTGGGATACCGAATAGCTGAACGATTCCAGTTCGCGGTTGGCTGCCTCCAGCAGGGCAGTCCGCTCGCGCACCCGCTCCTCCAGCTCCGCATTGAGCTGACGAATCCTCAGTTCCGCCTGCTTGCGCTCGGTAATCTCCCGCAGCACCGCCTGGACGGCCGGCTTGCCCTGATGGGTGTAGGGGATGCCCACCACTTCCACGTCAACCACGGTTCCGTCCAGGCGAATGACCTGCTGCTCGCACAGCGGCACCGGACTGTGTTCCTGGTAGAGCAGCTTGATCCGCTCGGCAACCACCTGGCGGCTGTCGGGATGGACGAAATCCGTGATCTCCCGCCCCAGGAGCTGAGCGGCGGTGTCCGCACCGTACAGGCGCAGGGCCGCCGGGTTGGCGAACACGTAACGCCCCTCGCAATGGATGACGATGGCATCGGGCGCGGATTCCACGAGCTGGCGGTAGCGTTCCTCGCTTTCCACCAGCCGGTCCTGGCTCGACTGGTATTCGTCAAGCTGCTGGCGCAGCTCCTCTTCGGTCATGGCCAGCTCTTCGTTGCGCTCCTTCAGTTCGCTTTCCCGCGTTTTGACTGCGTCGGCCATGGAGCGGAATCCGCCCCCCAGTTCGTCTATTTCGCGGAAGCTGCGAGGCAGAGGCACAACGTCATAGTTGCCGTGGGCGATCTGCCGGGCGCTGGCCATAAGCGCCGTGACCGGACGGAAGATCACCGACCTCCCCGCCAGGGCCAGCAGCGAAGCCAGCACGATGGTCGACAGGGTGGCGATCCGGAAAATCATCTCGATCTCGTTCACCGGGGCCAGTGCCGTGGCCAGGGGGACCTCGACGATGACGAGCCAGCCCGTCCCCGGAATCTGCACCACGCTGCCGAGGTGGCTCTCGCCGTTCACCATGTAGGTATGGGTGCCGGCCTTGCCCGCCAGCCCCTCGCGGACGATGTCGAGCCCGCCCAGGTCGGTCTGCCGTCGGACCAGGGAGTAATCCGGATGGCCGATGACCTTGCCGTACCTGCTGACGATGATGACCGTCCCCTTGTCGTCGGGGTTTGCATGGGCGGAGATGTCGCTCAGCACCCTGAGCCCGAGGGTGCCGACCACGACCCCCTCCCCGGCCGGCGCAGCGAACATGACCGCCGGATCTCCGGAAACGGACGACAGGAACACCTTGGACCGGCTCAACTCCCCTGTGGTGCGCGTTTCCAGGAAGATCGGCAGCCTGGAGAAATCCATGCCGAGGTAATCGCCGGCCGAGCCCTTTGCATTGCGCGCAAGTGCAACGTTCACGACCCTGCCGGTGCGGTCGAGCAGGAAAAGCGATTCGAAGAGACCGGTGGAACTGATCTCTTCCGCAAGTTCGACAGACTGGCTGGCCAGGTCCTTATCATCCTCCAGAACCTTGCCGATGTGCTCGATGAAGTTGGACGGTTCCCGCAGGCTGCTCTCCACCTCCCGCGCGACCGACCGCGCCAGGGTGAGGTTGCTTGCCCCCACGTGATGCAGAAGGTCGCCGCGCTGGACCGACCGCGCGACCAGGCCCACGGTGAGCACCGGCACCACCGCAACCACGAGCAGGGCAACCAGCAGAGCCGTCTTGAAGCTTATCCTCCGGTTCACGGCACCTCCACCCGCCGGAACGCTCCCTGACGCACGGTCATCAGGAACGGCTTCCGGTCGGCATCGCCGAAACGGTCAATGGTGAACTCGCCCTGAAGGCCGGGGAAGGTGCCGATGCCGAGGATGGCCCCCTTGAGGTCCCCGGCGGTGCGGGCAGACGCGAACGCCTTGCCGATCACCCGCACCGCCTGGTATGCATAGACAGCGCCGAAGTCGGGAATCTGGCCGAAGCGTGCGTCAAAGGATCGGCAGAAGGTCACATAGGGGGTGGAGTCGTCATCGCGGATGAAGTTCTGGCAGTAGACGATCCCCTCCACGGCGGAACCGCCGTGCACGAGGAGCTCGGGCGTGCTGGACCATTCGGTGGCGAACAGGGCCATGGCGGTGTCGAGCTTGCGGATCTGCTGGCAGAACATGGCGGAATCCACGGCACCGGCCAGGATGAGAACCCCCTGCGGCTTCTTTGCCAGGAGCGTTCTGGCCACGGACAGGTAATCGGTCTGGCCGGACGCATCGAAGGAGACCGCCGGCGCGACAGTGCCGCCCAGCGACTCGAACTGCCGGGTGAACGCCTGCCGCCAGTCGTCGGTGTAGGAGCGGTTGGAAAGGTCGTACACCACGGCCAGCCGGGACAGCCCCAGGCTCTTGCGGGCATATTCGGCCAACTGCCGGATCTTCTGGGCATTGGTGGGATAGATGCGGAGGAAGTTGTCGTCCCTGCCGCTGAGCTCGCCCGTGCTCACGGTGGGGCTTACCATGATCACCCGCGAATTGTTGACGATGGGCACCGTTACCACGGCCATGGAACTGGTCATGGGACCGACGATGGCGGTGACGCCGGCCGCGATCAGTTCGCGCACGGCGGTCTGCGCGCTCTCGGCCTTGCCCTCGTCGTCGCGGACCACCAGTTTCAGGCGCTTTCCGTTGATACCGCCTGCCCGGTTGATCTCCTCCACGGCAAAAATGGTGCCGTCGCGGCCGGCAACGCCCAGATCGGAATGGCGGCCGCTGAGGGTGCCCAGATAGCCGATTTTCAAAGAGTCGTCGCGTCGGCATCCCGACATGGTCGAAACCATGACAGCCGCACACACGAGCAAGGCAGCCGGGCGCAGGGCGAAAAGCCGCGTAACGGGCCTGATTACCATGGGAATCGTTCCTCCGTGGACGAATGTCCTCAACACGGCTACGCATGTCCCTGTCGAGCAACTCCCGATGGTCTGCAAACAGTGTTCCACACCCCACAGGTTACGCCCCGGAACCGTAAACGCCATCCCGTTGCATCATCCCCCTTGAAATTCGTTGCGGCGATGATTAGGTTAATGACCACGCGCACACCACACCCCAAAGGAGATCACCATCCCCATGAGCAAGACCGTCAAGAAATTCGAAACCGAAGTCCAGCAGCTCCTGGACCTCGTGATCCACTCCCTCTACTCCAACAAGGACATCTTCCTGCGGGAGCTCATCTCCAACGCCTCCGACGCCATCGACAAGGTCCTCTTCGAGTCCCACCAGAACGCGGCGGTCATCGAGGGCGAGCCCGAAGGAAAGATCAAGCTGATCCCCGACAAAGAGGCCGGCACCATCACCATCCGCGACAACGGGGTCGGCATGACCCTGGAGGAAGTGGAGAAGAACATCGGCACCATCGCCCATTCGGGCACCAAGGCATTCCTGGCCAACCTGAAGGAGCAGAACGTGGCCGACCACCCGGAGCTGATCGGCCAGTTCGGGGTCGGCTTCTACGCCTCGTTCATGGTGGCCGACCGGGTCACCCTCCTCACCCGCCGGGCCGGCCACGACAAGGCTGCCGGGGTCCGCTGGGAGTCCACCGGCGACGGCACCTACACCGTGGAGGAATGCGCCAAAGAGACCCGCGGCACCGAGATCACCCTCCACCTGAAGGAAGAGATGAAGGAATACCTGGACGAGTGGAAGATCCGCTCCATCGTCCGCAAGTACTCCGACTACGTCCAGTACCCCATCGTCATGGACGTGACCCGCACCGAAGTGCCCAAGGGGGTAAACGGCGAAGAGATCGAAGGGGCCGGCACCATCGAGAAGACCGAGGAGGAAACCCTCAACTCCATGAAGGCCATCTGGACCCGCTCCAAGAGCGAGGTGACCGAGGATGAGTACGAGGAGTTCTACAAGCACGTCTCCCACGACTTTGAAAAGCCGCTGAAAACCATCCACTACTCGGCCGAGGGGACCAGCGAGTTCAAGGCCCTCCTCTACCTGCCGGCCCACAAGCCCTTCGATCTCTTCATGCCCGAGCGCAAGAAAGGGGTGCAGCTCTACGTGCGCCGGGTCTTCATCACCGACTCCTGCGAACAGCTCATCCCCGACTACCTCCGCTTCGTCAAGGGGGTGGTGGACTCCAGCGACCTGCCCCTCAACGTCTCCCGTGAGATCCTGCAGGAAGACGTGCAGATCAAGCGGATCCAGAAGAGCCTCGTCGGGAAGATCCTCTCCACCCTCTCCGAGATGCGCGAGAAGGAAGCCGACGACTACCTGGCCTTCTACAAGGAGTTCGGCCCGGTCCTTAAGGAAGGGGTCCACTTCGACTACGCCAACCGGGACAAACTCCAGGAACTGCTCCTGTTCGAGAGCACCGCCACCGACGCGGGTTCGTTCGTCTCCCTCAAGGAATACCAGGAGCGGATGCCCGAGGGGCAAGAAGAGATCTACTTCATCACCGGCACCAGCCGGACGGCCCTGGAGCAGTCGCCCCACCTGGAAATCTTCCGCAAGAAGGGGTACGAAGTCCTGTTCCTGACCGATCCGGTGGACGAATGGGTGGTGCAGGGGCTGCCGGAATACGGCGGCAAGAAGCTCAAGGCCGTTGACCGGGGCGACGTGATCCCCGCCACCGAGGAAGAGAAGAAGGAGCAGGAAGCCAAGCGGGAAGAGGCGGCAAAGCAGTACGGCGACCTCCTCTCCTTCGTGAAGGAGAAGCTGGCCGAGCGGGTGAAAGAGGTGCGGCTCTCCAACCGCCTCACCGACAGCGCCTGCTGCCTGGTTGCCGACGAGCACGGCCTCAACGCCAACATGGAGCGGATTCTCCGGGCCATGAACCAGACCGTGCCCGAGTCCAAGCGGATCCTGGAACTTAATCCGGACCACCCCATCATGCAGGTCATGGCCACCCTCTTCGGCAAGGACAAGAGCAACCCGCGCCTGGCCGACTACTGCGACCTCCTCTACGACCAGGCCCTGCTCACCGAAGGATCGCCCATCGCCGACCCGCTCCGGTTCACCCGGCTCGTGGCCGAGCTGATGGTGGCGGACGGCAAGGCCGCCGCGGGGGAATAGGCCGGCAGGCCCCCCCTCCCCCCGCGCAGTACTCGAGCACCAATCCATTCCTGATTCCCGCCAAGGGGAGCCGAAGCATCGGCTCCCCTTTTTTTCGTTTCTATAACCGTTGATCGCCGCGTTTTATCAGGATTTTCCTGGCTTGACAGGGTGAGTGCGCGCTGAGATAGTTTCGGTGCGGGTGTTCATTAACTACTTTGAAGTAAAACGTAATGTGGGAGGTGTCCGGAATTTCTCCCGGGGCCGAAGGGGAAGGTAATTAAGTATGATGTCCCCGGAATTTTCGACCCGGAATTTTCGACCTGCGTCTGGTAACTTTCAAATGGCTCGCCGTAACACTGAGCTTCCTTATTGCTTGCTTCTTCAGCGTCATCCATGGTGAGGCCCAAGCCGAAGATTTTATGGCCCGCCATCTTGGCGATTACGGCAACGTCACCGTCATGGAGGTAAACGGCAATTACAACGAATACAACGTCGATGGCACCATAAACGCCGTACCGCGCCAGGTAATTGCGAAGGAGTTCTTCAGGACCCACAATGACGACTACGATTTTCTCGTCATCTTTACCAATTTCGATTTCACTATTACTTCCGATACGGTGGCTTTCTACCTCCAGGTAAAGAATGACATCCGTGGCATTGGCCTGGATATTTTCGATAACTCCGATCTGTACGGAAGCGCGGGAAAGCTGCAGGGCACCATCGATATGGGGAATATCGCGAAAATTGCTTCTGATCCCCTCTCCCCCGACTTTGAATTCACCCTTGAAACCCTTAGCCACGAGATGCTGCATCGTTGGGGGGCATACGTTAAATTCAAGGATCAGGCCGGCACTATAAGCACAGCGCTTCTCGGAAAAGACGACGCGCACTGGAGTTTCCTCCTCGACACAAAAGGGTCGCTGGAGTACGGCAACCCTTATAAGGCCCCGGTCTGTCAAGGGCAAAAATAGGCCCTGACGATTTTGAATCGCTTTTTTACATGAATCGGATCAGCAGTTTCCCTGTTCTGACTTCATTTCTAAATAATCAGAGTCAGGAACCTTTGCCAGGAGGAAAGGTCCTGCACCAAACACTTATCGAGGTTCACACCGCTGCGAGTGCTTCATCGCAGCGGCTGCGAAGGCATCTCCTTCGCGACCTGGAAACTCTTCCGTACCCTCAGCCGTCCCACTCAAAGCGTCGGGATTGAACCTGACGGAGCATCGCAGTTGTTGCCGGGCTCAGGCGAGGGGCAGAACACACTGAAACCGCAGGAAATCGATCCATGTATGTAAGGAGCGGGACGGAGCTCTAATCCAAGCGACAGGGATGCCGGGGCACTGGCATATCGACCGGTACGCGTTCGAAGACGCACCTATCATGTATCACGGTCGTGTTCATGCTCGCCCCATATGGCTCCAG
>NZ_JCAMRN010000030.1:0-33814 GCF_059620965.1 Geobacter sp. PheSNFMC | reverse complement strand
GCCCGGGACGTGGCGGCCTACATCCGCAACCCGGGGCCGGGCATGCCCGCCTTCGGCGAAGCGATGATCCCGCCGGCCGATGCCCTGAAGATCGGGGAGTATGTCGTGGCGAGCTTCCCATGAGAGCCCCCGTTCCGGCCATGGCGGGATCCCGGCGGGGCATCCGGATCGGCGCGCTGATTGCCTGGTGCCTCATGATCTGCACCGGCGCGGCGCTCCTGGCGTCCAGCGGGGGCGAGGTGCGGGTGGTCGGCCTCAGGGGGGCCGTGAACCCGGTCACCGCCTCATTCCTCAAGCGGAACCTGGACGATGCGGCCCGTAAGGGGGACCGGCTCGTGCTGGTGGAGATGGATACCCCCGGCGGCCTCGACACGGCCATGCGGGAGATCGTCAAGGACATCCTGGCCAGCCCCGTGCCCGTGGCGGTTTACGTGGCGCCGGCCGGGGCGCGGGCCGCCTCGGCGGGGGCGGTCATCACGCTGGCGGCCGACATCGCCGCCATGGCACCGGGGACCAACATCGGCGCGGCCCATCCCGTTGCCATCGGCGAGAAGCAGGACAAGGTCATGGAGCAGAAGGTGCTCAACGATGCCGAGGCCTACGTGGACGGCATCGCTTCCCGTCGGGGGCGCAATGCCGAGGCGGCGCGGCGGATGGTGCGCGAAAGCCTGTCGCTCCCCGCGGAAAAGGCCCTGGAGGAGAAGGTGGTTGACCTGATCGCCGTCGACCGGTCCGCTCTCCTCGCCCAACTGGAGGGGCACCCGGTGCCCCGTCCGGAGGGCGACCGGGTCCTGCGGCTGGCCGGGGCTCCGGTTCGGGAGGCGGAGATGACGACCCGCGAGCGGATCCTCGACGCCATCGGCAACCCCAACGTGGCCTACGTCCTCATGATGCTCGGGTTCCTGGGGCTGTTCTTCGAGTTGTCGACCCCGGGCGTGATCCTGCCCGGCGTCATCGGCGGCATCGCGCTGATTCTGGCCTTCTTCGCCTTCCAGACCCTGCCGGTGAACTATGCCGGCGTGCTCCTCATCCTGTTGGCGCTCATTCTCTTCATCGCCGAGATCAAGGTCGTCTCGGGCGGCATGCTGACGGTGGGAGGCGTCATTGCCATGGTTCTCGGATCGATCCTTCTCTTCGACTCGCCGGAGCCCTATCTCCGGGTATCCTGGCAGGTAATCGCCGTGACGGTGGCTGCCGTGTCGGCCTTTTCGATCTTCGCGGTCACCATGGCGGTCCGGGCCCATCGCCGAAAGCCCACCACCGGCGGCGAGGGACTGGTGGGGGAGACCGGCCGGGCCCTGTCGGACGTGAACCCCGAGGGAAGGGTGTTCATCCACGGCGAATACTGGGGCGCCTGGAGCGACGAGCCCCTGGCCGAGGGGGACCGGGTCACCGTGGTCGCGGTGGACGGGATGAGGGTCAAAGTGAAAAAGGCCGGGATCCGGGACCGGTAACGGCTTGGAAGCAACGACTGGAAACCGGATGCCGGCCCCTTGACATTCATTTTGTTGCGTACTCCCATGACCCGGATTTTCCCGGTCCCCGGTCACCGATTCCGGGTCCCGGCTTCTTAAGGAGGTTTTCCATGTTCGATATTTTCAACTACGTGCCGTTCATGTTCCTCATCGTCCTGCTGATCATGTTCGTGGCCAGCGCCGTGAGGATTCTCCCCGAGTACGAGCGGGGGGTGCTGTTCCGGCTCGGCCGCCTGGCCGGGGCCCGGGGGCCGGGGCTGTTCTTCATCATCCCGGGGGTCGACAAGCTGGTGCGGGTGTCCCTGCGGACCGTGGCCCTGGATGTGCCCCCCCAGGACGTCATCACCCACGACAACGTGACCGTCAAGGTGTCGGCGGTCATCTACTTCCGGGTCATGGAGCCCCAGAAGGCCATCGTGGAGGTGGAGAACTACCTGTACGCCACCAGCCAACTGGCCCAGACCACCCTGCGGAGCGTCCTGGGGCAGGTGGAGCTGGACGAGCTCCTGGCCAACCGGGAAAAGATCAACAAGGAGCTCCAGGAGATCCTGGACCGCCACACGGGGCCCTGGGGGGTCAAGGTGACCGCCGTGGAGGTGAAGAACATCGACCTCCCCCAGGAGATGCTGCGGGCCATTGCCAAGCAGGCCGAGGCCGAGCGGGAGCGGCGGGCCAAGATCATCCACGCCGACGGCGAGTACCAGGCATCGGAAAAGCTGGCCCAGGCGGCAAAGGTCCTGGCCGCCGAGCCCACCTCGCTCCAGCTCCGCTACCTCCAGACCCTCACCGAGGTGGCCGCGGAGAAGAACTCCACCACCATCTTCCCGGTCCCCATCGACCTCATCAAGATGTTCATGGACAGGATCGGGACTGACAAGGATGCGCCGAAGTCCTGATGTCCCGGGGTGCAGATACAAAAAAGGCCCGTCGCTGTGGACGGGCCTTTTTGCGTGCTGCGCACGCCGTGAACCGGTGAGGGTTACTTGTTGGCCATCTCGATCTTTGCCTTCTTCTTCAGGCCTTCCACGAACTCGCTGATCCCTTCCTGAACCTTCTGCTGCTTCAGGAACTGAACGATCCGGTCCTTGGTCTCCTCGAACGTGACGGTCTCGGCGGGGCGCTTGTCGGTCAGCTTGATGATGTGGTAGCCGAACTGGGTCTCGACCACGTCGCTCACCTCGCCGGGCTTCAGGGCGAAGGCGGCCTTCTCGAACGGGGGAACCATCTGTCCCTTGCCGAAGAAGCCCAGGTCGCCGCCCTGGGGTGCGCTGGGACAGCCGGACTCCTTCTTGGCCACTTCGGCGAAGTCGGCGCCGCCCTTCACCTGCTTCAGGATCGCCTCGGCCTTTTCCTTGGCCTTTTTCTTGTCGTCGGCGGAGGCGTTGGGCTCCACCTTGATCAGGATGTGGCTCGCCTTCACCGTCTCGTCCCGCTTGAACTTGTCGATGTTGTCGTTATAGAACTTCTTGGCCTCTTCGTCGGATACGGCGGTCTTGGCCACGACGTCTTTTTCGATCAGATTGTTGATGACCAGGTCTTCCCGGGCGAAGGTCTCAACGTCCTTCTCGGTCATGTCCATGTTCTTGAGGGTCTTCAGGTACTCTTCCTGGGAGGGGAAGCGGGCCTTGCCCTGGCTCACCCGCTCCTGGACCTGCTTGTCCAGGTCCTTGATCTCCAGTTTCCTGCCGGCCTGGTAGAGGAGTTCCTTGGCGATGAGCTGGTTCACCGCCGCCTCTTCCACCTTCTGGGCGATATCGGGTGTCATGGGCTGGGTCATCCGGTTCTGGGAGAGGAGGACTTTCTTTGCCCGGTCAACCTCGGCGCGGGTGATGGATACGCCGTTCACCTTCGCCACCACCGCCGCCGGATCGAGGGGGGCCACGTTCTTTTCTTCCTGCTTGGCCGGGGCCGCCGCAGGCTTGTCGGTTTTGTCTTCCTTCTTGGCGGGTGCCGCCTCCGCCCCGATCGCCGCTCCGGAGAGTGCAACCAGTGCCGCGAGGGAGAGGATGTTCGCACGCAGTGTCTTTGTCAGGTCCATTGCCGTCAAATCTCCTTTGGTAGGGTGCAAAGCGCTTTGATACTATCACTATATGCGTATTCGTGTAACGAAAAAAGTTGTTCCGGGCGGTCCGGCGCCGGCAGCCGCGCTGGCGTGAGCCGGCGTCGGCGGGTCGGCCGGTTGTGAGGTTTTATGTAATGAATGGATTGATTTTAGAACACAAGTTTATCGTTGACAACGTGGGGGCAATCTGATTTATTCGTTTACTCGTGCGCGGTCTTGTAACTATATAAAATAACGAAATAATTTTAGTTTGGCTAAAGTTTTAATTAGGTTGTATTTGTTTTATTTTAGGTAAAAACCGGGGAGGTTCCGATGGAAAAGAGAAAGTTCAGAAAAGTAATGGCCGCCAACCGCGGAGAGATCGCGATCCGCATCTTCCGGGCCTGCACTGAGCTGGGGATCAGCACGGTGGCCATCTACTCGGAGGAGGACAAGCTGTCCCTCCACCGCTACAAGGCGGACGAGGCCTACCTGGTGGGCAAGGGGAAAGCCCCCATCGATGCCTACCTGGGGATCGACGAAATCATCTCCATTGCCAAGCGGGCGGACGTGGACGCCATTCACCCGGGCTACGGCTTCCTTTCGGAGAATGCCGAGTTCGCCGAGGCGTGCGAGCGGGCCGGCATTGCCTTCATCGGTCCCCGGGCCGAGATGCAGCGGGCCCTGGGCGACAAGGTCTCGGCCCGCAAGGTGGCCATTGCCGCCGAGGTGCCCGTGGTTCCCGGAACCGAGGAGCCCATCGAGCACGAGGAAGAAGCCCTCATCTTCGCCAAGCAGCACGGCTATCCCATCATCATCAAGGCGGCTGCCGGCGGCGGCGGCCGGGGCATGCGGGTGGCCCGCAACAAGAAAGAGCTGCTGGAGGGGCTGGTGGCGGCCCGCAGCGAGGCCAAGGCCGCCTTCGGCAACCCGGCGGTCTTCCTGGAGCGCTACCTGGAGAATCCCAAGCACATCGAGGTGCAGGTGCTGGGGGACCACCACGGCAACCTGGTCCACTTCTACGAGCGCGACTGCTCCATCCAGCGCCGTCACCAGAAGGTGGTGGAGTTCGCGCCGTCGCTCTCCCTGACCCAGAAACTGCGGGATGAGATCTGCAACGCGGCCCTCAAGATCGCGGGGCAGGTGGGCTACGTGAACGCCGGCACCGTGGAATTCCTGCTGGACCAGGAGGGGAACTGGTACTTCATTGAGATGAACCCCCGGATCCAGGTGGAGCACACGGTCACCGAGATGATCACCGGCAGGAACCTGGTTCAGGCCCAGATCCTCATCGCCGAGGGGAAGAAGCTCTCGGACCCCCCCATCAACGTCCCGAACCAGTCGGCCATCGCCATGCGGGGCTATGCCATCCAGTGCCGGATCACCACCGAGGACCCGGCCAACAACTTTGCCCCGGATTTCGGCACCATCACCACCTACCGCTCCTCGGCCGGCTTCGGGGTACGGCTCGACGCGGGCAACGCCTTCACCGGCTCGGTCATCACCCCCCATTACGACTCGCTCCTGGTTAAGGTCACCTCGTGGGGGCTCACCTTCGACGAGGCGGCCCACATCATGAACCGCTCCCTCCAGGAGTTCCGGGTCCGGGGCGTGAAGACCAATATCCCGTTCCTGGAGAACGTGGTCACCCACCCGGTCTTCCTGGCCGGCACCTGCGATACGTCATTCATCGAGAAGCACCCGGAGCTTCTGGCCATCAGCGAGAAGAAGGACCGGGCCACCAAGGTGCTCAATTTCCTGGGCGACGTCATCGTGAACGGCTCTGCCGGCATTGCCAAGCCCCTCAAGTCCGCGGAGATGATCGAGGCCCGCGTGCCCGAGGTGGACTGCACGGTTCCCCGGCCCGCCGGCTCCCGCGACCTGTTCATGAAGCTCGGCGCCGAGGGGCTCTCCAAGTGGATCCTGGAGCAGAAAAAGCTCCTGATCACCGACACCACCATGCGGGACGCCCACCAGTCGCTCCTGGCGACCCGGGTCCGCACCTATGACCTGCTGAAGATCGCCGAGCCCACCTCGTACCTGGGTGCCGGGCTCTTCTCGCTGGAGTGCTGGGGCGGCGCCACCTTCGACGTCTCCATGCGCTTTTTGAAGGAGGATCCCTGGCAGCGGCTCCACAAGCTCTCGGAGGCGATCCCCAACATCCTCTTCCAGATGCTCCTGCGGGGTTCCAACGCCGTGGGCTACACCAACTATCCCGACAACGTGGTGCAGCGCTTCGTGGAGGAGGCCGCCGCCAGCGGCGTCGACATCTTCCGGGTCTTCGATTCCCTCAACTGGACCAGGGGCATGGCCGTGGCCATGGAGGCGGTGCGCAAGACCGGCAAGATCTGCGAGGCGGCCATCTGCTACACCGGCGACATCACCGATCCCAAGCGGGACAAGTATCCGCTGGAATACTACGTGGCCATGGCCAAGGAGCTGGAGCAGATGGGCGCCCACATCCTGGCCATCAAGGACATGGCGGGGCTGCTCAAGCCCATGGCCGCCCACAAGCTGGTAAAGGCCCTCAAGGAGAACATCGGCATCCCGGTCCACCTCCATACCCACGATACTTCCTCCAACGGCAACGCCACGCTGCTCATGGCCTGCCAGGCCGGGGTCGACATCGTGGACGCGGCCCTCTCCTCCATCTCCGGCCTCACGGCCCAGCCGAACCTGAACGCGCTCCTGGCCGCCCTCAAGGGGACCGACTGGGACCCGGCCCTGGACGACGAGGGGCTCCAGCACCTGGCCAACTACTGGGAGACGGTGCGGGACTACTACGCCCCCTTCGAGTCGGGGCTCAAGAGCGGCACCGCCGAGGTCTACCACCACGAGATCCCCGGCGGCCAGTACTCCAACTACAAGCCCCAGGTGGCCGGTCTCGGCCTGCTGGACCGGTGGGAGGAGTGCAAGGAGATGTACTTCAAGGTCAACAGGCTCTTCGGCGACATCGTCAAGGTGACCCCCTCCTCCAAGGTGGTGGGCGACATGGCCATGTTCCTGGTGAAAAACAACCTGGACGTGGACGACGTCTTCACCAAGGGGGACGAGCTCACCTTCCCCGAGTCGGTGGTGGGGATGTTCAAGGGGATGCTGGGCCAGCCCTACCAGGGGTGGCCCGCTGAGCTGCAGAAGATCATCCTCAAGGGAGAAGAGCCGATCACCTGCCGCCCCGGCGAGCTCCTGGAGCCGGCCGACTTCGAAGAGAAGCGCCTGGAGGCCGAGACCAAGGTGGGGCACCCGGTGAACGACAAGGATCTCATGTCGTACCTGCTCTACCCCCATGTCTACCCCGAGTTCGACAAGCACCGTCAGGAGTATTCGGACACCTCGGTCATCCCGACCCCCATCTTCTTCTACGGCCTGGAGCCGGGGCAGGAGACCTCCATCGACATCGAGCCGGGCAAGACCCTCATCATCAAGCTCAACGCGGTCGGCAAGGTGCATCCGGACGGCACCCGCCACATCTTCTTCGAGCTTAACGGCCAGCAGCGGCAGGTGGTGGTGCGCGACCAGTCGGTGCAGACCGACGAGGCCGAGCGGGAAAAGGCCGACAAGGGGAACGCCAAGCACATCGGCGCCCCCATGCCCGGCAAGGTCCTGAAGCTCAACGTGAAGGCGGGCGACGTCGTGAAGGCGGGCGACGTCCTCATGGTTACCGAGGCCATGAAGATGGAGACCAACATCAAGGCCAAAGAAGACGGCGCCGTTGCCGAGGTGAAGTTCAAGGAAGGCGACAAGGTGGAAAAAGAAGACCTTGTGATCGTGATGGCATAGCGAGTCGTAGCGAAAAACACTCGAAACCGTCACGGGAACGTGGTATTAAAGGGGGGCCGCCAATGGGGCGGCTCCCCTTTTTTCGATGACGGTGCCGGATTTCCGCGAACATACGGGGACACAACCCAATCCCAGCAAGGAAGGAGAAGCGCTCGTGTCAAAGAAGCCCGAAGTAACCTTCAAGTACATCTTTACCTATGATTACAATCCGGTCTACGTGAATGGCGCCCATGGCGGCATCTCCCCCCGGGGCGACCTGGTCGTGAACTTCTATCTCGAGCGCCCGCCGCTCCCCAACGAGGTCACCCACGAACTGACCCCCAGCGGCACCATCGGCGCCGAAACCAGTGTGGAGCCGGAAGACTTCGCCCAGAGCCTTGTCCGTTTCGTTCCCACCGGCGTGGTGCTCAACTACCACACTGCCCGTGAACTCCACCACTGGCTCGGCGAGAAGGTCCGCGAGCTGGATGCCCTGGAGCAGCACAAGGCCGCCCTGCGGGCCGCTGCCCAGCAGCCCGGCGACGAGGACGTGCAGCACTGAGGTTGACGGGAAGGCGGGGGGCGGACAGGGTGCCGCCTCCCGTTTTTTGTTCTTCGGAGCGGCACCATCCGGAGAACGTTCCGAAGGGAGAATAGCATGATGAGCGTTGCACGAATCGTTGCGGCCGGGGCGCTCGGCCTTCTTCTTGCCGCACCGGTGGCTGTTTTTGCCGACGAGTCCGGGGCGATCCCCCTGCCTCCTCCCCGGACGGAGGGGGGCACGCCCCTCATGGATGCCCTGCGGGAACGGAAGAGCTCCCGGGAGTTCAGCAAAGAGGCCCTGTCTCCGCGCCGGCTTTCGGACCTGCTCTGGGCCGCCTTCGGCATCAACCGGCCCGATACGGGGGGACGGACCGCCCCCTCGGCCATGAACCGGCAGGAGATCGACATCTATGTGGCGACAGCCGACGGCTTCTATCTCTATGACGCCCGGGGCCACCGGCTCATCCGGAAGGGTGCCGTGGACATCCGCGAGTTGACCGGCCAGCAGCCCTTCGTGGCCGGAGCGCCCGTGAACCTGATCTATGTGGCCGATTACGGCAGGATGGGCGAGGCCAGGGGCGAGGACAAGGCATTCTACGCCGCCGCCGATGCTGGTGCCATCAGTCAGAACGTCTATCTCTTCTGCGCCTCGGAAGGGCTTGCCACCGTGGTGCGTGCGTCCCTGGACGCCCCGGCCCTGGCAAAGGCCATGGGGCTGCGCAGCGAACAGCGGATCGTGCTTGCCCAGTCCGTGGGTTTGTCCGGGACAAAGGCGGAACCAACGAAACCGGCGGCAAAGCGGACCCCGGCGCCGGAGGCCATCTGGTCGACTCCCGCCCGGGTCGACGGCCCCCCCACCTCGGGGGCGCCCGAGGATGCGGTCACGGCACCGCCCCAAACGCCTGCGCCGAAGTCGCCCAATCCCCTCGGCCAGCCGAAGCTGACCATCGAGAAGCCGACGGAATACTGATCGCCTTTCGTATCAGGCCGCGATCAGCACACACGAAAAAGCCTGCCGGATTTCCGGCAGGCTTTTGTGCGTCGTGGAGCAGTGTCCGCTATTTCCGGCTTGCGGCCAGGGCCTGATCCACATCGGCGATGATGTCGTCGATGTGCTCGATGCCGACGGAAAGCCGGATCAGGTCGGGCGTGACTCCGGAGGCGGTCTGCTGCTCGGGGGTCAGCTGGCGGTGGGTGGTGCTGGCCGGGTGGAGGACGCAGCTGCGGGCGTCCCCCACGTGGACCACCAGGGCCACCAGCTTGCACGCCTCCATGAACTTCTTGCCCGCCTCGGCTCCGCCCTTGATGCCGAAGGTGAGGACGCCGCTGCATCCCAGGGGCAGATACTTTAGCGCCCGGTCATGGCTGGCGTGGCTCTTGAGGCCCGGGTACTTGACCCAGCTGACCGACGGATGGCTTTCCAGGAATTGGGCCAGGGCCAGGGCATTGTCGCTGTGGCGCTGCATCCGGAGCGGCAGGGTCTGAAGGCCGTTGGCGAAGAGGAACGAGTTGAAGGGGCTCGGCGTGGTGCCGATGTCGCGCATGAGCTGGACCCGCGCCTTGATGATGTAGGCCATGCTGCCGAAGGTCTTCACGTACTGGAGCCCGTGGTAGGAGGAATCGGGCTCGGTCAGCTCCGGGAAGCGGCCGTTGCCCCAGTCGAAGTTGCCGCCGTCCACGATGATGCCGCCGACGCTGGTGGCGAGGCCGTCGATATACTTGGTGGCCGAGTGGACCACCACGTTGGCCCCGTGCTCGAAGGGGCGGCAGAGGTAGGGGGTGGCAAAGGTGCTGTCGATGATGAGGGGCACCCCTTTTTCTTTGGCGATGGCGGAGAATTTCTCGAAGTCAAGGACGTTCAGCCCCGGATTGCCGATGGTCTCGGCAAAGAGGGCCTTGGTGTTGGGGCGGAAGGCGGCCAGGATCTCGTCGGCCGGGGCCTCCGGGTCCACGAAGGTCACCTCGATCCCCATCTTGGGCAGGGTGCAGGCGAAGAGGTTGTAGGTGCCGCCGTAGAGGGTGCTGGCGGTCACGAAGTGCTGGCCCGCCTGGCAGATGTTGAAGATGGAAAGGGTGGTGGCCGCCTGGCCCGCCGAGGTGGCCAGGGCGCCGACGCCCCCTTCCATCATGGCCAGCTTCTGCTCGAAGGCGTCGGTGGTGGGGTTGCCCAGGCGCGTATAGAAAAAGCCGGCCTCCTCCAGGTCGAAGAGTTTCGTCACGTGGTCCGCGCTGTCGTACTTGAAGGTGGTACTCTGGCAGATGGTGACGACGCGGGGGTCGCCCGACTTGGGGGTATAGCCCCCCTGGATGGCCTGGGTCTCAATCTTCCACGAACTGCTCATGGCGGTCTCCTTTCAACGATGGGTGAGGCCGCGATGATACCAGAGAAACGCCGTTCGGGAAACGGGGAAATGGCAGGATGCCGCCGAAGCGTCAATGGAGTTCCATCTCCCGCGCCACCTGGCCGAGCATCCGGCGGACGGTCCGCTCATCCACGAAGCTGAGGAGGTCCCCCTTGCCGAAATCCACGTCGGTCCAATCCTGCCAGCTCCGAATGGTCACGGGCATCTCGCTGACCCCGTTCCCCAGGAGTCCGTGGAGAACGTGCATCGCGCCGCCGCTGCGGCGGGGATGCTCGGTCCGGCGGAGTTCGAAATAGACGGCCTGGTCGAATTGGTCCGTGGTGAGATAGATCATGACGCACCTCCCGGTTGTGTGATGATGACAGTAAAACCGATTGGTGCGACATAATATGTCGTATATAGTAGTGTGAGGGCCGCCGCGCCACTTCGCTCCGTGTGCCGCCCGCACGAATTCAGGTCGCTATATAAAAAGAGGCCCCCATCATATCGCTCCAGATGGGGGCCTGCCAGGATTGCGGCGTGGCGAACCCCGGTTCAGCAGGCGGCGTTGTCCAGCCTGAACTTGCTCACCATGCTGGTGAGCTTGGTCATCTGCTGGCCGAGTTTGTGCGATACCTCGGACGACTTGAGCGCGCTGTCCGCGTTCTGCCTGGTGATGGTGGTGATGTGGTTGACGGAGCGGCTGATCTGCTCGATGGCGCTCGCCTGCTCCTGGCTGCTCTGGGAGATGTCCTCGGTCAGGGCGCAGATCGTCGTTGCCCCGGTTACCGCCTCGGTGAGGTGGACGTCGATCTTGCGGGACAGGTCCTCTCCCCGCCGGGCCTGCTCGACCGATGTCCTGATGAGCGTGTCGGTCTGCCGCGCCGCATCGGTGGAACGCCTGGCCAGTTGGCGGATCTCTTCGGTCAGCGCCTGGAAGTCGTTGCCGGCCCCTTCCACATGGGCCGCCGAGATCGCCGCGTTCACTCCCAGCAGGCCTGAGCTGGAGGCCACGCTCTTCAATTCGCGAATCAGTTCCAGGTACTCGCTTTCAAGCGCATCGCCCGTGTCCCCGCTCTCCCCGTTGGGGGTGAGAGTGGCCCGGCGCCGGAAGTCATGGAGCCGTGTCACGGCGTCCTCGCACCGTTTCGACAGGTTCCTGATTTCAGAGGCAACCACGCTGAAGCCGTTGGCAGAGGAGCGGATCAGGGTGGCCTTGCTGGTGGCGTTGGAGGAGAGCTGATCGGTTTCCTTGGCAATGGAGTCGATCTGCTGGACAATGCCCACGGTGTTGTCCGCCGCGCTCCGGATCTGCCCCATGGCCTGGAGCATCTGGTCCATGACCGACTTGGCCGTTTTGATGGACTCGGCGGAGCCGCCGGCGGCCTGGCGGGCGTCAATGGTGCTCCGGGCGCTCTTCTGGGAGGTGGCGGCGATGTGATCGAGCACGTTGGACGTTTCGGTCAACTGCGTCTCCTGCTCCCGGGCCCCCTGGGTCACCAGCTGGCTGCTGTCGGCGATCTGCCCGCTGACGGCGGAGACCAGCTCTACCGTTTCGGTCATCTGGGTCACGGCCGAGTGGAGCGATTCCGCGGTGGAGTTCATGGCCTTCTTGATGGCGGCGTGCTCGCCGTGGTATTTCCCCCGCATCCGGGCGCTCAGGTCATACTCGGCCAGGTGGCGGAGCACGGTTCCCGCCTCGTTCACCGGGTCGATGACCGCGTCGAGGGTGCCGTTCACACCCTTGATCAGATCGCGCCAGATCCCCTCGAAATCCCAGTCGTTGCCCCGGGTCTGGAGCCTTCCCTCGCCGATGTTGCCGATCAGGTGCTGGGTCTCGCTGTGGAGGCCGTAGAGGGTGGCCAGGAGGGTGTTGAGGTTGCGCTTGAGGTTGTTGTACTCCCCGGCGTAGTCGTCGATGACAAAGGGAGGGATCCTGCCGTGGGCGATCTCGTCGATGGCGCCGGCGGCCAGGCGCAGCGGCGTCACCAGGGTGTCCAGCATCCGGTTGACCATGAGAACCAGTGCGGCGTCGTCGCCGGTGAACTGCGCAGGGTCCCCCCGTTCGTCGAGTCTTCCGTGCATCATGGCCTCGGCAAGTCGCTGGATTTCACGGTGCAGGGTCACTTCCGCTGGTTTGGCGCCTGATTTCTTCATGTCAGATTCCTTGTCCGAGAGTATGGAGATAGTTACGGATCAGGGCGACGGTCGGTTCTATGGCTGATGCCACCGCCGGCGACATGGCGTCGCGGGGCCGGTCGAAGCAGCGCCCCTCGATTCCCACCAGGGTCACCGTCGGCGGCAGCCGCTCCGGGTAGAGGAGCTTCCCGATGTCCATGGTTTCCTTCAGGCCGATGGAGTGGGCCGAGATGGACCCACCCCCGAAATTCGGGAGCTCGTCCCACGCCAGGTGGTGGATCGTTCCGGCCGGTGCGCCGAACTGGACCGCGTCCACCACGATCATGGCCGCTTCCCCGCCGGTCAGGTAGTCCAGGAGGGTGATTCCGCCCACGGCCGCGTAGTGGAGCCGTACGCCCGCGGGGAGGGGCGCCCCGGCCAGCCGCCGGTGGATCTCGTACCCCACGGCGTCGTCGGCCACCAGGTCGTTGCCGACGCAGACCACCACGACCCCCTGGGCCGCTACTGGGTCCTGAGGGTCAGTCGGCACTGGTCCCCGCATGACACGACCTCCGATTTCACCGGGCGGCAGATGAGCTCGTTCAGGATGCCGTCCAGGTAGGCGTGGAAGAGGCGGCACAGGGCCGTGCCCATGGTGAGGCCCCGCTTGGCGCAGACCTCCCGCAGGACGCAATGGTCGAACAAGAGGGTGCGCTCGGTGCCGTCCCCCTCCAGCCGGAACCGGTACCCGGCTTCCATGCGGGAGTTGAGGATCGCCACGACCTCGTCCAGGGTGGGGTTGGCCAGGTGGACCGGCAGCTTCCGCGCCATCTCCCGGCCGGCGATCCGGCCGACCGAGGCCGTTGCCCCGCCCATGACGTTGTCGACGGTGGCGGCGAAGATGTCCAGCAGGAAGGCCACTTCCGTGGCGGCGTTGACGTGGTCGTCAAGGGTGACCTGTTCGGTGATCGCGCTCATATGAACTTCTCCATCTTGGTGCAGAAGACCAGGTCGCGGTAGAAGTTCTTGACCACGTGATAGTTCTCCTGGCTGATGGCCCCCGAGGGGCAGATATAGGCGCAACTCAGGCAGGCGATGCAGTCCTCCTGGTGCTCCACCACGCAGAGCCGCTTTTCCTCGTCAAAGGCAAAGACCGTGGTGGGACAGATGTCGACGCACATCCGGCAGCCCCGGCACGCCTCTTCATGGACCTTGATCTCGACCATCAGCAGTTCCTCCGGATGACGCGGGGCCTTGCGGCACGGTTCACGACGATTTCCAGGGGCATGGCGCCCAGGGCATGGGTGGCGCAGGAGAGGCAGGGGTCGTAGCAGCGGATGCCGAATTCAACCGCATTGAGCAGCGCCTGGTCGTCGGGGCGGTTGATGACGTGGGATGTGGCGGCCTGGGCGATCATGGCGTTGATCAGGGCGTAATTCTGCTGGGTCGCCACGATCAGGTTCGCCGCCCGGACAATACCGTTCTCGTCGATTTCGTAGTCGTGGATCAGGGTGCCCCGGGGCGCTTCCACGTGCCCCACGCCCCGGCCGCCGGAGAAGGTGACCGGCACCCGGGTCTCGCCGTGGATGGCCGGGTCGGCCATGATTTCCCCGGCCCGCTCGGTGCAGTGGAGGAGCTCGATGAGACGGGCCCAGGGCTGGAGCGCATTGGCGTGGCAGGGACGGCCCACGGTACGGATGAACTCTTCCCGCTCCCGGTCCGCCAGGGGGGTGCCGTAGCGCTCGGAGACGTTGAGCCGGGCCAGGGGGCCCACCCGGTAGTCGTGGCGATTGTCCCCGTCCACAAAGGAAACCTGCTTCATGTAGGAGAACTCCACCGCCGACTCGGACATGTACGAATCGTAATCGGCCGAGGGGAACCGGGCCTTCAGGGCGCCGCCCTCATCCACGGCCCGGATCTCGCCGTTTACCAGGGCCAGGGTGCCGTCGGCCTTGACCGTGCCGACGCTCCAGGCCGGGGCGACCCACTGCTGCAGCATGGCCGGATGGGTGTCGAGCATCTTCATCAGGAGCTGCTTCACCACGGGCGCCAGTTCCAGCACAAGGTCGCGGGCCTCGTTGATCCAGGCGTTGAGCTGTCGCTCCCGGTCGGCGTCGAGCACGAAGGCGATTCCGCCGGCCACCGAGGTGACGGGGTGGGTGCCCCGCCCGCCGACCAGCTCGTTGATCTTCTGGCCGATGGAGCGGCACTGGAGGGCCTTTTTGGCGATGTCCGGGGCCGCCTGCACCACCCCGACCACGTTGCGGACGGCGGGGTCGGCGTCGAGGCCCAGGACCAGGTCGGGGCCCTGCAGCACGAACAGGGAGAGGCAGTGGGAGTGGATCACGTGCCCCATGTACATGAGTTCGCGCAGCAGTTTCGCGGCCGGTGGCGGCTCCACGCCCGCGGCATTGTCCAGGGCGTTGGTGGCGGCCAGGTGGTGGGCCGTGGGGCAGACCCCGCAGATGCGGGCCGTGACCAGGGGCATCCGGTCCGCGTCCATGCCGGTCAGGATCTTCTCGAAACCGCGCAGCTCGTTCACCACGAGCCCCGCGGCCGTGAGCCCACCCGCATCGTCCAGGTCGATGAAGACCCGCGCGTGCCCCTCGATGCGGGTGACGGGATCAATGGTTATGGTCTTGTTCATAGTCGTCTCGTTCCTCGTCGGTCCATTTCCGGATCAGGAAGGTGGGCTTCTCGCCGATCATGGGGGTGGCCATGGTGTAGGAATAGTGGGTCTTGGCCGTCCGCTCGATTTCCCGGACAATGGAGTCGCGCGGGATGCTGGTCAGGCGCGACATCCGCTCGGCGATCTCGGTCCTGATGTCGCGGTTGGGCTCGGCCAGCACCTGCATGGTGGCGCCGGCGCAGCCGCTGCACGGGATGCCGTTCAGGGGGCAGGGGGACATGCAGCGGTCCAGGGTCACCGACCCCATGCAGAGGTAGCCCTGGCTCAGGAAGCAGCGGTCCGGGTCGGGAACCCCTTCCGAATTCTTCCTGATCCGGTCCACCTCGGTCTTTTCCATGGTTCTCCGGCAGCGGGCGCAGACCGTCTCCCGGTTGGCGATGCGGGGCGAGCGTCCTTCCAGGAGCGCCAGGAGGGCATCGAAGACAAAGGCCGGGTGGGGGGCGCAGCCCGGGAGGTAGAGGTCCACGTCGATCACGCTGTCCAGCGGCGATACGGACGGCTCCAGGGCCGACACTTCCCTCGTGGGCGGAGTGGTGGTCGCCGTGGTCTTGTTGCCGGTGTAGACCGTGTCCATGATCTCCTGGCAGGAGTGGACGTTGCCGGCCCCGGCGATTCCGCCGTACACGGCGCAGGAGCCCCAGGCAATGATCAGGTCGCAGCTCTTGCGCATCTCCATGGCCGCGTGGCGGTCGTGCTCGGTCCGGATGGCGCCGGAGACCAGCCCCACTTTCGCCTTGGGGTAATCCTTCACGTCGGTCAGAACCGGGCAGCGCTGGATGGTGACCGAGTCCAGGACCGACAGGATCTTTTCGTGCAGGTCCACGATGGCGATATGGCAGCCGGAGCAGTCGCTGAGCCATTCCAGGTTGATCGGGACGGTGCTCACGGTGTCTCCTCCCTTTTCTTGTGGATCACCAGCCGCTTCAGGCAGGCGTTCTCGCCGGCGTGCATGATCTCCAGGGTCGAATCGACCCCCATCACGTTCAGGAGCGCGCCGGAGAAGAACCCGAACATCATGGTGCAGAGGGAGCCCTTCTGGTGGTGCCCGAAACGGAACAGGGACTGGCGGATCATGCAGTCCCGGAAGACCAGGTGGATATCCTCGTCGCCCTTGTCGGTGGCCTGGATCAGGGCCGGCCGGTCGTGGGCCTGGAACGGCTCGAAGTGCCAGAGGCAGTTGTCGTCCTGGAGCACCGTGCGGACGGCGGCCAGGGCCTCTTCCACGTCATCGGTCTTGCTAATGTCGGCGGAAAACTGCATGCCGAGCCGCTTGCCGGCCAGGTAGGTGATGCTGTTGGCGGATTCGCCGATGGCCTCCTCCATGCCGCTGGCGATGGCGCCGAGAAACGTCATGGTTTCCTGGAGGGCGGCTCGGGTAGTCATGAGGTCGGACATGATCAGGCCACTCCTGTCAGATTGGTGAGTTCATCCTCGGAAAACAACCGCTCGATATCGAGCACGATGATCAGGCGGTCTCCCATGGAGGCAACGCCCGTTATGGCCTCGCCGCCCTGGTCGCTCACGCCGGTGGGTGGGGTGGATACGGCCTCCCGCGGCACCTTCAGCACCTGGCTCAGGGCATCCACGGTAAAGCCTACGGTCGTGCTCCCGGCGGCGGCGACGATCACCACCTTTTCCGATTCGTCCACCGTGCACTCGCCGGTGATGTTGAACCGTTTGCGGAAGTCGATGATGGGGACGACCGCGCCCCGCAGGTTGATGATCCCCTCCACGTGGGGCGGGGCGCTGGGCACGGCGGTGATGGGGACGGTCCGGATGACTTCCCGGACCTTGAGGATCTCGAAGCAGTACTCTTCACTCCCCACGGAGAACACGACCACCTGCAGGGGGGCACCTGCGGTCGCGCTTCCGGTCGATAGGGTCGGCAGAGTCGTCATGGGGGGAATCCGTCCTTTCAGTGCCACAATGGAACCGAACTGCTCGATTTATCTCTGTAATCAAGGATGCGCCGGTCTGTATACAAACGCTTTTCGGAGCGGCAGGTCGAAACTTTAGAACTAATTTCTAAAAATCGTCGAATAGCGCGTGGAGTGCAAAATGATGTTTTATGGAAGGGGATGGCGTGTTGCCGTGTAATGGCTGAATATGGCCCGTATTTTCAACTGTTCGGGGCGTGGGGTGCGGAGGGTATTTTCTTGGTGATACTATGTAGTAAGGATTGGCGTTGAATGTGATACATCATTTGATTTTAGCCGTCGGATGGCGGAGTCTGCTCGATGGCCTTGATCGCGTAGGGAAGTACCGTATCGGACACGATCCGGTATCCCTCGGCCGTGGGGTGGATGCCGTCGGCCTGGTTCAGGTCGGGGCGCCTTGCAACCCCTTCCAGGAAAAAGGGAATCAGGATCAGGTCGTGGCGCTTCGCCACGGCCGGGTAGACGGCGGCAAAGGCGCGGGTGTAGTCCCGGCCAAGGTTCGCGACCATCTTCATCCCGCCCAGGACCACGGTGACGTTGCGCTCCTTCAGCGTGCGGACCATCTCGTCGATATTCTTCTCCGTCACCTTTGGGTCGATCCCCCGCAGGCCGTCGTTGGCGCCGGTGACCAGGATAACGATATCCGGCTTCAGGGTCAGGACCCAGTTCACGCGCGACAGGGCGCCGCTGCTCGTCTCGCCGCTGATTCCCGCGTTCACCACCCGCCAGGGGTGACCGGCCTCCCGCAGCAGCCGCTCCAGTTGGGCTGGGTAGGCATCGTGTTCGTCGAGGCCGTAGCCGGCGGTGAGGCTGTCCCCCACCGCCACGATGGTCCCTGCCGTGGCCCGGGCCTCCTGCTGCGCCGGAGCCGCTGGCCGGGCAGCCTCCTTGCGGTCGCACCCGGCCAGGGCGGTCAGCGCAATAACCGTTATCAGACTTTTCCTGAGATTCACGGTATACCTCCGTATTCCGGTCCCGACGGCCCCGTTACTCCTCGGCCTGCTCCCGCAGGAAGACCACCGGCTTTTTCCTGATGATGGACAGGGACGCCCCGAGCCCCACGGTCACCACCAGCGCCACCGTTGCCGCCACCAGGGCGGCGCTCACGGCCGGGAAGGGCTGCCAGGAGACGTCCAGAACCCGGGTGCAGACGATCCAGCTGGCCGCCTGGGCGAGGCCCAGGGCCAGGAATCCGCTTACCCCGCCGATGATCAGGTTCTCCATGGTGAAAACCGACAGGACGAACCTGCCCCGGGCACCCAGTATGGTAAAGAAGACCGCTTCCCGCAACCGGGCCTGCCGGGTGGCGATGACTGAGCTGACGATGATCAGGGCCCCGGCCACCACGCTGAACAGGGTGAAGAAGCGGACGATGACCGAGAGCCGCCCCATGACCCGGGCAAAGACCGCCACGGTCTCGGTCAGGTCGAAGATGCTCACGTTGGGGAAGCGGGCCGCGATCCGGTTCTGGAACTGCGCTATGCCCGGCTTTTCCACCCGCACCGCGGTGAAGAGGGTCTGGGGGGCATCCCTGAGCACGCTGGGCTGGAACACGAAGTAGAAGTAGGGCTGCACCGCGGCCCTGGTCCGGGTCCGGATGCTGGAGATCCGGGCCTCGATCGGCACCCCCTGCACCCGGAAGGTGATCACGTCGCCCACCGCCATGGGGCTCATCTCCACCACCGTGTCCAGGACCGACACCTGGACCCCCTGCCAGTCGGGGCGGAACAGGCTCTTCCCCTCGACGATCCGCTCGTCCTCCAGGAGGCTGTCCCGGTAGGTCAGGTTGAATTCCCGGGACAGGTTGTCCCCCCGCTTGCGCCGCTCCGCCTCCCGGTCGATCGGGCGGCCGTTGATGGCGGTCACGGTCCCCCGGACAATGGCGTGGAACAGGGCCGGCATCCCCAGGGCACGGCTGAAATCCTCCTTCTGGCCCGGCTGGATGTCGATGAAGAACAGGTTCGGCGCGTCCGGGGGATAGGAGCGGATGTAGGAGGCATCCAGGTTCCGCTCCACCAGGGTGATGGCGAAGATCACCGCCAGGGCCGCCGTGAGGGTGACGATGATGGGGCGGGTGGCGTTGCGGGGGCGGAAGAGTCCCCGCAGGGCCTGGCGCGCTGCGAGCCGCCGGGGCCGCGCCCTGCGCAGGAGCCGCAGCACCGCCTCGGTGCAGGCAAGGGACAGGAGGATCAGCCCCCCCACCCCCAGCACGAAGTTGACCCCGCTCCGGGGTTCCTCCACCTTCCAGAGGACCATGGCCAGGAAGAAGAGGACCACGGCTCCGGTCGTGGCCCAGACCGCGCGGCTGCGCACCGTCGGCTCCTCCTCCTTGCCCAGGATGGCCCGGGGCTTCACCGCCCGCAGTTGCCAGAGGGGGAGAAGGGTGAAGAGGGTCACGGTCAGGAAGCCGAGCACGAGCCCTTCTGCCACGGCCGGGGCCGCGATGCGGAACTCCACGCTTGCCGGCAACAGCCCACGGAACAACTCCGGCAAGACCCCCTGGAGGAGGAAGCTCGCCCCGATCCCCAGCGCCGTTCCCACGATCCCCAGCACCGATGCCACGGCAACGTAGTGAATCACCAGAAAGCGCCCCGTGGCTCCCAGTGCCTTCATCACGGCGATGGACGGCCGCTGCTCGGCCAGGTAGGCGGCCAGGGAGCTCTGGATGCCGATGCCGGCCAGGAGCAGGGTGAAGATGCCGATCAGGTTCAGGAAGAAGAGGAAGTTGTCGAAGAAGCGCTTTACCCCCGACTGGGCGGTGCGGTAGGTGTCGACCCGCTCCCGGTCGCGCAGGGCCGAGGCCCGCAGCTCCGCGGCGATCCGGTCGGTCTCCCTGGGGTTCGCCACCTTCAGGAGGATGGTGTGGCTCACCCGGCTCCCCTGGCCTACCAGGCCCAGGGAGGGGAGATCGGCGGCGGCCACAAAGAGGCGGGGCCCCAGGGAAAAGACGTTCACGGGCCGATCCGGCTCCTGGGTGACCACGTCCGCCACGGTCAGGGTGGCGTCCCCCAGCCGGAGCCGGTCTCCCACCCGGAGGTCGAGCCGGTCCAGCAGGGTCTGCTCGGCAATGGCCCGGCCCGGCGCCAGCACCTGCCGGAAAGGGCGGCCCGAGGCCAGATCCACGGTGCCGTAGAAGGGATAGCCCGGCTCCACCGCCTTGATGTGAGCCAGGAGGGAATCCTCCCGCCCTGCCGGGCGGATGATGGAGTAGAACTCGTTGATGCGGGCGCCTTGGGCCCTGCCCGCCGCGATGATCCGGTCCACCGCCGCCGTGAGCCCCGGCGACAGGGGCGAGCGGGACTCCACGATCACGTCCCCCCCGTGGAGGGCCCGGGCGTCCCGCAGCATGGAGCTGTGGACGCTCCTGCCGAAGCCGGCCAGGGAAACCAGGGTAACGATGGAAAGGGCCACGCAGAGAACGAAGATGGCCGACTGGCGGCGCGAGGTGGCGAGCTGGCGGCGGAGGAGGCGGCCGTGGAGGGTCATGGGGCCTGAATCCGGCCGTCGTGGAGCCGCACCACCCGGTCGGCGGTGCGGGCGATCTCGGGGCTGTGGGTCACCAGGACAAGCGTTGTCCGCCGTTCCCGGTGCAGCTCCAGCAGGATGTCGAGAATCCCCCGGCCGTTCACCGAATCCAGGTTGCCGGTGGGCTCGTCCGCGAAGATGATGCGCGGGTCGTTCACCAGGGCCCGGCAGATGGCGCAGCGCTGCCGTTCGCCCCCGGAGAGCTGATGAGGCAGGCTCGCGGCCCGTCCCGTGAGCCCCACCCGGGCCAGGAGCGCCTCGGCCTTCTCCCGGGCCGCCCCGTCCCCCCGCAGTTCCGCCGGGAACATGACGTTCTCCAGGGTCGACAGGGACGGCACCAGGTGGAACGACTGGAACACGAAGCCGAAGGTTTCGTTGCGCAGGGGGGCCAGATCGTCCTCGGAGAGGTCGGTGATGTCGCGCCCCTCGATGATGACCCGGCCCGAATCGGGGCGGTCGAGCCCCGACAGGAGCGAGAGCAGGGTGCTCTTGCCGCTGCCGCTTTCCCCTTCGATGACCAGGAATTCCCCCGGCCCCACGGCCAGGGAGACCCTGTCGAGGACCTGGATGCGGCGGTCGCCGACGGTGTAGGTTTTTGATAGGTCGCGGGCTTCGATGATCATGGCCTGTTCATCATACCAGCAGGGGCGGCAGGGGACAACCGTGCCGGCGGAAATGGGGCCCCGGCGCGGGTGAACGCTTTTGGGGATCTGCGGATGACGGGAATAACCTCCCCGCGTGAATGAATCAGAAGTCGAGCAGGCTGGTGGCCACCTGGTCCCAGCAGGTCACGGCGCCGTCATGCCAGTGGACGAACAGCACCTGGCCGTCCTGGGAGATCACGATCGCCAGGGCGTCGTGCAGGGCGTTGCAGAGCCGGTAGGCCGACCGGTGGCGGGTTCCGCGCCCCTTGACCGCCTCGGGCTGCCGGGTCTCTCCCTCGATATCCAGGGCCACGTGCAACTGGGTCACGTTCTCCAGCCCGCCGGAAATCTCCGCCCCGAACCCGAGCACCTCGAACCGCCGGTTCAGCACCACTGCCCCGTCCACCAGGGAGAGATCGGCAACGAAGTGGGCCAGCTCGAACAGGGCCTCGTCCATCCGGGTCAGGACCGGATCGCTGAGGGCCAGGTATTCGTCCCACCCCAGGGGTCTGCACTCCCGTTGCGACCTGCTGGCCACCCGGGCGAATTCGTTCATGATCCCGACGATGTGCGGGAAGATCCGCCGCCGGCCGATATCGGTCAGAAACGGGTACTTGATGTTCAGGTAGGGGTTGGCCTGTTTCAGCTCATCGGTCCGCTCGCTGGGGATGATCAGCAGGGTGCCGCCGTGGCGATAGCTGCGCATCAGGCTGATGACCCGACGGAGCAGGTTCTGGCCGAGGATGACCGGGAATTCCGGGTCAATGGGAGGCCAGATGTCGCCGGACTTCTGGCGCGCATCCTGGTGCAGGTCCCACAACTCGTCCCGGTGGGTGGCGAATATCGCCCGGAGCCATGAGGCGGCGAAGACCTCCCGCGCCATGCTGACTACCTGGCCGCCCCGCAGGCCGGCGATCATGGTCGATCCCACCGACACGCTGATTCGTCCCGGCCCGGTCACGAACACGATGAGCGAGTCGGGCACCGGGTTGATCAACTGGGTGCCCCCGTGGATCGCCTGCATCCAGCGGGTGCCCGAGTGGACCACGCCCCAGATCTGCAGCTTTCCGTCGACATTCAGGTTCACCCCGATCATGGCGCGGTCGAAGCTGATGGCCGGCGAGAGGCGGCGCAGCTCATCCTCGGTGCAGGGGCGCGGTTCCAGGAAAACCATGCGGTGCAGGCCGTCCGGAGGATCCTGGCCCGCCGGGAACCGTTCGGGTTCGCGGAAGATCAGGCGGAAGCGGACCTGGCGCTCCTCCTCCCGCATCAGGCTCGCCTGGTAGCAGGTGGAGATGAGCACGGACAGGATCGAGCAGCCGGGGCAGTCCTCCCGGGGCCGTTCCGGGACCTCGGTTCTCAACTGCCGGCAGATGTGGGCTGCGAATTCGCGGGGATACCAGTGGCTCATAGTTCTGTAATGGTAGCCGAAAGCCCGCCTTTGGCAAGGGAAGGGCGGCTACCGGGGTTTGCGGGGCCCCGGCGCGGAGCGGCGGCCCTGCTCCGCGTCAACTTCGTCGATCCAGCCGGCTCTGGCGTCGGGGAAGGCATCCGCGTAGGGGACGTAGGGTTTGATGTCCAGCACGGGGGTGCCGTCCAGGAGGTCCACCCCCCGCAGGTGGAGCGTCCGGCCTTCCACGGCCACCAGCTCCACCGCCGACAGGCCGATGGCATTGGGCCGGTGGGGGGCCCGGGTGGCCAGGACGCCCCGCTTCGGTCCGCCCCGCGGCGGCTTGACCCGGCTTTTCCAGCCCTCGCTCAGATGAAAGGCGAAGATGAGCCACAGCCTGTCGAAGCCGCTCAGATCCCGGATCGCGCTTTCGTCCAGCCACTCGTGAAGCTCCAGGGTGGCAAGCGCCGGCTCCCCGGTTTCCGTACCCTCTACCACCGTGCCCTGATGGGGCGCGTCAATCCGGCGGGAATAGGGGGAGTACAGAGTGCCGATGGGGCGATAGGTGAACAGGGAGTCGCTGGTCATGGGGGGTGATTGTAGTTGCGATCGCTGCAAAGTGCAATGGGGCGGGACAGGGTGCTTATTATCAGGCATCCCCCGGCTTGCCGTGTGCAGATGATATAATGGTAACGGTTTTATTCCACTTCCAAGGAGGCTCCCCATGTTCACCAAGCTGGCGATAACGGTTGCATTCGGTCTTTTGAGCACTGCTACGACCCACGCGTTCGACCCCCTGGTGATCGAACGCGCCAAATCACTCGGAGAGTGCGAACATTGCGATTTTGTGAGCGCAGACTTGAAGGGGGTTGATCTCAAGGGAATAAAGCTGGACGAATCCGACTTCACCGGGTCAGACCTGCGTGCCACCGCAATTGATGACTGTGGCGAGTGCAACTTTACCGGCGCAAACCTGACCGGCGTTCACATGGACGGTGCAAGCCTGGATGAGGCGATATTCAATAAGGCCGACATGACTTCGGCACACTGCAGCGGGGCATACATTCATCATTCGAAGTTCATTGGCACGAACCTGTCGGGTGCCGACATGCGCAAGGTGAACGTCGAAAAGGGCAACTTCAGCCAGGCAAACCTGACCAATGCGAATTTCTCGGGGGCCAAGCTCAAGTATGCCAATCTCAGCGGTACCGTGCTGAGGGGGGCAAACTTCTCCTTTGCCGATCTTTCGTCAACCGATCTCGGTTCCCTGGACCTTGAAGGGGCCACCTTTCGAGGGGCAACGTTCAACGGCACAATGCTCAGGGATGCGAAACTGAAGGGAGCGGATTTCACGGGAGCGGATTTACGGCAATCCAGGTTTCACTCCGTGTCGATCTATGACACGGCAACCAACAGATTGGGGGAGAGCTTCGATCCGGTCAGGTGCGCCGATCTTCAGGAGGCAGGAGCTCTGTTCGACGCAACGACGAAATGCGGGAAGTAGAAAAGTGATCCGAGGGACGGTGGTCTGCGATAACGGTTCTGCCGATGACCTGTGAGCAAGGCGCAACAGATCATCAGCGCAGTGGGTGCACTTCTTTCAACGTAGACTGGTTGTATGAGGGAAAGAGCTTTACTGCTTCAATAGAATTATCTGCTTGAATATAAATTGTTTTCCGTATAAAACTTTAAATATGAAAAAAATACGGAAAAAGTATCATTGGATTGATATAGGTGAAGATGCCAGACGTCAATATATCGACGCTCAAGCAACGTTCACGGCTTGGGAAGATGCCCGAAAAGCTGCTTCCGAAGTACGCGGAGGCATGTATTGGAAGAGACAGGGCGAAACGGAATACCTGATCCGGACGTCCCCCGGCAACGCTCAAAAAAGTATTGGTCCTCGCTCTGAGAAGACGGAGCAGATTTACCGGAATTTCACTGCCAGAAAAGCTGAAGCCGAGCAAAGGCTCGCAGATCTTACCAGCGCACTTGAGCGACAACAGCGGATGAACCGGGCGCTCTTTGTCGGCCGGGCGCCTCGTATACTCATCGACATACTGAACAAGCTCGTAAAAGTAGGGCTTTCGGAATATTTCACGGTTATTGGCACCCATTCTCTCTACGCCTATGAAGCTGCCGCGGGCGTTGGTTTTGGAGAAGCGGCAGCATTGGCAACCCAGGACATTGACCTTCTTCTGGATACCCGAAAGCGTTTGAGCTTTATCACGCAGATGACCACCATGGGTACATCGATGCTGAAGCTGATACAGAAGGTAGATCCCACCTTCAGGATTCGCGACGACCAGAAATACACGGCCGTCAACAGCAAGGGTTTTGAAGTCGATATCATCCGAAGGGAGCCGAAAGACGGTGATCCCCACCCGCTGCGGCTGACTGACGAGGATGATGAGTTCTATGCCGTACCGGCCCGGAATGCTGGTTTGCTTCTCGATGGGCCGCGTTTTTCCGCGATGATCGTTGCCACGACCGGCCACATGGCAAGGATGAACACTATTTCTCCGGCTGCCTTTGTCAGGTTCAAACGATGGATGGCTGAACAGCCTGATCGGGACCCCATGAAGCGCCAAAGAGACATCCTGCAGGCAAATATGGTCGAAGAGTTGATTGTCGAATACCTGCCCCACCTCCAGCAATAACCAGAAGAATTCCCCGATTTCGATGAAGCCTCGTCGATAGTGTCAGGGAGTTATCTTTATTCAGATACATACGTACACTCCTGGACACAGCACGTTAACAGCATCCCCCTGAGGGCAGGGGCACACATTCCCTTGCGGCATCATCTGCGCCATTCAAACGGGACTCCATGGCGTGCCGCCTCACCTTCCAGGTCGACGAGTTTCTGCTCCAGAGCCTCGAGCTGTTTTTCGCCCTCGCGGATATCATCGTGCGCGGCCCGGTAATTGTTCCGGTTTTCCCTGGGATTGCCGAATATGCCCTGGGTCGTGGCGTTGCTTACGGCCATTTTGTAATGGAGGGTTTTGAGGTTCTGCCGCTTGGTTTCCAGGTCGGCCCTGGTTTGCGCTATCTCCGCCCGGGTGTTGGAAAATTGTTGCCGCCACCAGCCCTCGCCATGACCGCCATAGCTTTCCACCCTCTGCGGCTGCTGCTTTTTGACAGGGGCGGTCTTCTGCTCAATCACCGCCTGTGACGCTTCTCCTGTGATGGCCGCTCTCTTTTTGATCCGTTTCCTCTGGTTGTCCGGAATGCGCGCCGGATTGTCGGAAAACGTAACCGTCCCCTGGTCATCCGTCCATTCATAGGTGGCCGAATCCTCGGCACTGACCCCTGGACAAACAGAGGCCGAGAAGCACATCGCGGCTATTATGAATGCAGGGCTGAGAGAAACGGCCAGTCTCATGCCCGTTTCTTCCGCCAATAGATTCGGTTCCCGATTGCCAGTTGCTCTACCACGCCCTGCTGCTCAAGAAGCTCCAAGGCTATCTGAGTTGTTACGTCCGATCCTTGGTACATCCCCCAATCTATCCACCAGCATCTGATCCCCTCCACGGTGTCTGCTGAATTGGGGCGAAGCTCGAGGTAGCGCGTAATCGCGTCAGCCACAGCTTGGACCGATAGCTCGCTATAGCCCAAAAGCGGCGGATTGCAGAGTCTGTAAATTGCCACAAGGGCATCCGACAGGGTTTCGGCTTGATCGAAGCTGATCTCTTGGATGGAGAATCGGACAGACTCGGTGTGAGCAACAAGGTCAGAGGCAGGCACCTGTCCAAGAGGATGTCCAAGTCGTATCGTGTCTCGGAACACGTACTCGGATACTGGGTCGATGTCAACAATTGGACCTGTGACGAAGGCACGCATAGCACTAGTCGGGTCATCCAGCATGACTCCGATAACGAGTACGCCAGCCTTCCTGGTCTCCGCCGGCAGAGTCATCCGATAGGTCCCGAAAGAATCGCACACCGCTGTCCCGAGAGAACCTTCTTTCTTGTTTCCATAGTCGTCTACCAAGAATGCCTCTACGACTGCCCCGCTAAAGTTGGCGAACGCTGCCTTGGCAACCACGTTGTCCTGTGCCCCCGAAGGGGCCGTGTTGAATTGGAGTTCGGCCACGTGTCCAGACACCATGAACTCGGAAGAATGGTTCCTGTCTCCGCAACTGGCGAATAGTAGTGCTAAGCTCAAGATAATAGTGCGGGCAAGCAGCTTCATCATTATTTCCTCTCGGCAGCAGAATTCTGGGGAATTCTTGGGGACACCATACTCATCTCTCTTGAATTAGGTATGGTGTCCCCGGAACTCCCGTAATAGGTATGGTGTCCCCGGAACTCCCGTAATGAGGGTTAGGGACCAGGCTCCGAACCTGTGATCCGTTCGAGCGTCCAACGCGCAGCCATCTTGCAATCTTTCAAGCCTGACCCCACCGTCCTCCACTTTCCTCTCGTGATGAGTATCCACAAAAGAAGGCCGCTCCGAAAGGGACGCGGCCTTCTTCGTCCACCACAAAACACTATTTATTTCATAGTCTTCAGCATCTTTTTCGCCATCGCCAGGTTATGATAAGCAATCATGCGAAGCTCAGCGGTTTTGGAGCTGTCACCTTTCTTTTCCAGCTCTGCCAGAAAGCGCCCGAGTTCATCACGTGCCGCATCGGTCCGCTTCTTGTTATAGGGAATGGCAAAGTTTATTCCCGCCACGTCCCAGGCAGTGGCCGGCAACACAGCAAACGGGGCGAAATCCTCAAGTTTACGGTTTGGTGCCAGACTGGGCTGCTCCCACCTCACGTCAGTGAAACGGATTCCGTTATTATCGGCAACAATTGTATAACTCCCCGCAAATGGTTTGGTTACGTCACGATCTTCAAAGAAACTCCACTCCGACTTACCGACCTGAGCACTGCTGTCATGACAGCTTCCGCAATTGCGAGGCTTGCCCATGGCATGGCTTAGTTTATCCATCTGAATCCAGAGAACTGCGTTGTTGCCCGACGCCAGGTCCTTGCGAGTTCCCACCACAATATAGGCATCATTCACATCGGTGGCTTTCCGTGAGACTTCGAATGTCAGCGGTTCGCCGATCTTTGGGTTACCCGGCACGGAACGCTTGGGAATAGCACGGAACAGCAGTCCGGTCGGCCCTAATTCCTTGGTTTGATTCAACACCGCCATGGGATATGGCTTGACCGGAATCCAGCGGCCGGCAGGATTTTTGATAATGGTGGGCAGATCTCGGGTACCGTAGTATTCCTTGTGTTTACCATAGGGGGTCTCCACCCCGTAGTAATGCCCCTGTCCCCAGAATGTATACTGATATGCCCCGGAAACCGTAATATGGCATGATGTGCAGTCGACCTTTCTGTGTTTTGAGGCAGCCACCGCCTTAACAATAGCAGCATGACATTTTTTGCAGGCATTTCGGGCATCATCAGCGGCCAAATGCCCGAATTGGTGGTTGACCGGCTTGTGACAATCAAGGCATTCCAGACCGGCCTTGACATGGGCGCCTTGGGGCAGATTCGCCGGGAATGCATACTCGCCACGCACGTAGCCGGCTCCGCGGCGACGATCCATGGGCCCGGCGTGGCAGATACTACCCCTTCCCTCACCATAACAGCTGGGAGTATCCGGCTTGCCAAACGCATGGGTTCCCTTGCCGGCAACCGGCTTGAAATGGCAGTCGTTGCACGAAGCATGACACATATTGCATGACCGCTCCATGGCCCCATTCATCGCCGCAGTATAGGGAATCGCCGTCCGACTGCGAATCAGTTCCTCGTTCTGACCGGGCCACATACCGCAGTTTTGTGGTCCGGGCTGTTTCTCAGTCCAATCGCGGAACGCCCGTTGGTTCTTGGTCAATCCCTTTGCGGAACGGTTATAGTCCTTCACCGTACTTCCGTGGCACTTGCCGCAGGTCTGTTCCGCCACTTTCGGTGCATAGGCCATCGTATCGGGATCACGGTCATGCCATTGGATGCCGACTATCCGTTTGATCCCGGCAGCTTCCAATTTTTGGGGATCACCATTTGGAATCATACTGTTCATGCCGTCCCCCTTCGGCACCAACGGCTGAAGAGCCCCAACTGCAGCACGGGGAACTGCCTGTCCCTTAAGGGTTTTACCTGCAGCTACCAGAAAAGGAGCCAGCATGCCCTTATGGGCTGAAACCTTGTCCCGGGCTTTTGGATCACCGAGGTGACAGTCCACGCAGGTCGGTTTTCCGTTCATCCCGACTTCGCGATCGACCTGTGCAGGATCGAGATACATGGCCTCAGCCCCCTGCTCCCTGAGAGAAACCCTGTCACCATGGCAGATCACGCAGCCGGAGGTTGCATCACCCCCCCAGGCAGCCCCGGCACTTAACAACAGTACTGCTGCAATCATCGCCTTCATCTGGTAATCCTTTCTTCCTCGGAGTTGTGAAGAATTAACCATAGAAGTATATCTTCTGCAGGAGGGTAAACAAGGAGAATCTTACAGGGGACTAATGGGGTCTCTTAAATTTCGGGGGCACCTTACGTATCTCATTTACAATTAAATAAGGTGTCCCCGGAATTCTCGCCGGAATTCTCGGAATTCTCGGCCTGGTTTTTCAGCTTAGAACCATCGAAGCCACTGCGAGTATGATTGACAAAAGGCCCAAGCTAGCAGCAACAAGCAACCATTTTTTCCTGTGGGTGTTATTTCATTCAGTAGGGCGGGGTCCCACGGTGACATGCGATACTTTCCTCCATGTGCGTAACCGACAAGGATCATAATTATGAAGGCTGTTAGAAAACAATACCCTGCGGCATCTCCTAATATGCCCAGCAACTTCATCTTAAATCCTTTGGCATTTTGATTTCGTCCAACGGGCCGGGGGCGCACCAGCGGCGCAGGTTTATCGCGCCGGCTGCGTGCCGCCACCTGTTGAACAACGGCTCTGGAAACGATAGGCAACATATACACAGGCAGCATGTGCTTGCGAAGAGAATGACAACGGTGTCAGAGCTACAACTGAACGACCGTATATTTCCCGTTTCTAATTCTCTACTTGCTGTTCTTGAGCCGGTGCAAAGGTTATCGTTATATATCTGTCTTCAATAGAAACATTATAAGGTTGCATTCGTAATAAATTAAAGACCACCCGAATCCGATCTGCCACATGCAACACGTTGCAGCTACGCAAATCGGCCTGATAAAAGGTTAAAGAGGTTTGACCCATCCCGTTGTCTGTATTCGGTAAATCGACTACAACACGGGCCGGATTTAAGACAGCAAAACTACTTAGTTGGCCTGTGTATGAATCTCGAAATGCTAAAGTTACGATTGCTTCACCACCTGTCGATGTTGCTTCAATGCTTTCAAGTACATTGGGACTGGAGGCTGAGGCTCCCGGTGGAAGTGGCTCGAAAGTATTTATCGGGTCTGAAGTCTCACCCCCACTACCACATCCCATCATAGAGCACATTAATAAGATAAGTACGGCTACCAAAATCTTCATGTTTTCCATTTTATCTCCTGAAAACTTCGTTAATACAAGCTGTTTTCATTCATGATTCCTCTGCTGTTCAACGGGGCTGCGCTTGACCTGCCGGGCAGATTCTCCGCCCGGTCATGGTCTGAGCGCGTGTTGGCTCTATTACTTCGGCTTCCATGAGATTGCCAAAGCTTCTGCAGATTTGATTTGTTCCTCTGATAAACGGGATTTGATCTTTGATTTGTGACCTGGAGAATCATCCAGTATCCATTGGCAGAGAGGGACATTCTGGCATCTTTTTGCCGCATCCTGAGCTAATAGCATCCATTTCAACCCTTCAACATCATTCTGGGGCTGCACATATTGGTTTGAATACAGGCTTGCCAAGTTATATTGCGACTGCATATAGCCGCGCTCAGCCGCTATCAGATAGTAGTTGTAGGATTTTGTAATTTCCTTGTTTGCGCCGTTTTCACCATACTCATAGGAAACTCCAGCATTGTGACAACCGGGGTTACTCCCGAGCTTGCAGGCTTTTTCATACCATGAGACGGGGCTTCCAAAGGTATCTTCCTTGACGCGACCCTCTTCCAATATAAGCCCAAGTTTTAACGCAGCAGAAGCATCGCCCTGTTCTGCTCCAGCCTTATACAGCTTGGCGGCTTCTTCCGGGTGCCCTGCTCGCAAAGCAGCATCACCTGGCGTGTGGGCGCATCCGAAAAAACAGATGCACAAAGTAATTAGTATCAGTTTGGTTGCTGCATTCTTCATTTCATTTCCTTTTTGAGCCAACGGCTCGGCGCTGTGCGGCTCGAATTCGGGGGACACCATACTTGCTCGAATTCGGGGGACACCATACTTAACTATCATTACCTTTTGGTCCCGGCTTCCCTTTCTTTAACGAGCGTTCAAGGGCCGATTCCAGGCATTCGACAAATTCTTCTGTTCCAAGAGGTCTGCCGGTTCGCTCGTGTTTTCGGATATCGTTCAACTGATCTTCTTCTCCTGTTCCGGCAAGAAACAGACTCCAGTCTCCAACCAATTCCAATAGAGGTGCAACCTTGACCAGTTCATCGTCCATCCGGTCAAGGTGCGCCCGAGCACTACTCCAGGGCCACAACGCAGCATTCGGCGTCAAGCGGGCGCGTACCGGGTTCATTTCTACATAGCGAGCGGCAGCGAGAAGATAGGATTCATCCATTGGAAACGAGGCAAAACGCCCTTGCCAGAGATGGCCGCGCCAGTTCTCACGGAAGTTGATCATGCGACTATATCGCCGGTGTGCCTCGCCGATCCCGCGACGCAAGCCGTCATCGGTTTCTGGGACAGCAATAAGATGAACGTGGTTCGGCATAAGGCAGTACGCCCAGATATCTACGCCACATTTCCGGCACCATTCACCGAGCAGAGCGATATATGCTCGGTAATCCCCATCATTGAAGAATGTTGGCATTCTTCGGTTGCCCCGTTGCGTAACATGATGGGGAATTCCCGTTGCTATGACGCGTGCAATTCTGGCCATGGAGGCAAGTTAGTGATGGTTAATGCGCTTGTCAATAGGTAATTAAGTATGGTGTCCCCAGAATTTCGAATTTCAGAATTCCTGGAAGTATGGTGTCCCCAGAATTCCTGGAATTCCTGTGTCCCCAGAATTCTCCTTGTCTGGTGTCCCCAGAATTCTCAAGCTGTTTTCATTCATGATTCCTCTGCTGTTCAACGTGCATGAGGCGCAGCAGCGTAGCGTCAGCGGTGACTGTCTGCCGCCGATTGTTATACCTTCTGCTCCTCCAACTCAAAGGAGGAAAGACGATGACAGACATTGAGAAGGAGTTTTGCGAGAGGCTCACCGACTTATTACTTGATTGCGGTTTAGGTATTGCCGGTGAGCCCCATATTTACGAGTTGCAAAGTGGTCCAGATAGCGATTATGGCCGTGTCGCCACTATAGATGATGAAGGTCGTCTCTTGTTCGTTTAAGGTAGCTTCGCGCTTAATCCAGAGTTCGGGCCTGCGGGCAATCCAAGCGCCGTGTCAATTCCGATGTTGTTGCAAAGGTCGGCAAGAAGCGAAGCGGGGTTAATAGTAGTTCCTATTTTGGCTTCTGATTCGGCTCTCGGGTTGCTTACTGCTTTAGCACGATAAATTACAAGGTGAGGGATATTATTTTGAATTGCTCGCAGACAAAGACCTCTGAGATAAAACCTATTGAACTCTCCCTCTGCCAACATTTCATGGGCGTTTACGGGAACACTGGCGCTAATTATCTTGCCTTTGACGTTTCGGTTTTCCGTAGCGTTAAACTTCCCCTGGAGTTGAGCTGCAAACCAAGTATCGTCATGTTGTTCAGCGGCCAACTTGAGGATTTCAGGGTAACTTTGTACTCCGGAAGGGCTGAGTCGGGCGCTAATGTAGAGTTTCCCTGCGGCGATGTCGGCAAGTATTTCTTGAGTTATGAAACTGCGAGTTTCGGAGTCAAGATTTGTGAGAGTTAAAGCCATTTTGATTCTCCTTTTCTTGGTTTTTTACTTCTTGGTATAACGTTCTGGAAGTTGACCGGGCGGCTGTTCTGCCCCGGTCCAACTTTTTGGTTGGACACCCCAGCTCCTCCTTGCTTATATCTGCTGCCTTTCCATTAACTTAATTCTTGTCACGGCGTTAGCTCCGATATAGATAATCCTACTGCGATAATTTTCATACATCCACTTAAACAAAGTTGTCATAGCAATGACTACCGTAAAGGATATAGAGATAGAAGGTGGCACAGCATCAGAAAACTTTGAACTGGACGCAACAAAGACCGGGACCAGCAGCAACAGGATGCCCCCAAATCCAACATTTGTTTTGTGTATATCAAGATCCAATTTAATTTCACTGTAAATTTGATCTACAACTTTCATATCAAATTCATCTAACAAATCTTTGTTAAAATAGTATTTTTTTATATTAATTGCGGTGACAATATACTTGTCTTCAATAGAAGACAAATCTGAAGCTACTGATCTGTAGTAGTAACCAAATGTTACTACAATACATAATAAAACTACAAACAGCATGTACCCATCAATAACTGAATTATAAACTGGTATATAACCTGTAAAAGCGGTGCAAAATAAAAACACTGTGAACAATCCTGAAAACATTGCACCTATATTGTCAATTTTTCTAAATTGAGGCTTAACCGCTCCCGCCCATGTGACAGACAATGGCACTCTTATTGTGCGTGAATTCTGCGAGTTGAGTTTTTCAACGAGACTTTCAATCAACTGCGGCTTATAAGCGTATTCAGCAAGCAAGTAGACTATAGTTTTATCAAATTTACCTGTTATTGTACGCCTGGGTAGAAAACCAGATACTGCAATTACCAAACATAGTAATATCAAAAATCCGAGTACTAAATAGCCGAGCCAGTTCATTTTACATTTCCCTCACATTATCCTGTTGTCCACTTAGAATTCCGGAAAGGGCTGACCCCGCCTCTCGCCGCCTCCACTTCTCTGCTCCTTAAATTCTTTCTGCGATGGTAAGAAGTGGGTTAAATCCGATACATACAGTAGACCCTGATGGAACATATATACCCGGAGCTTTTTCCTGAGAAGCTGACGTTACGGCTCTTTGCGTTATCACCCCTACTGCTTCCCCTTTAGCATTGATAACTGGCCCGCCGCTAGCACCGTAATGCATTCCATTGTCAACATAGAACACGTCACATTCTATTTTAGCGCTTTTGTTCGCAGCGAATATCCTCCTGCAATTTCCAACCACAGCTCGTTTATGGCGGCCCCGGTTTTCTTGGACACGAAAATGAGGTAAATCTACGTGTTCAAGGAGGTCGTCAATGGAAAAGGATGGTAATCGTCCCGGTGCAGCGGAAGGAGAGCGTAGCTCGACTGGAGCGGCACCGGAAGTCAAACGTT